>NZ_JBFRLX010000149.1:0-38664 GCF_041470165.1 Vibrio sp. 10N.286.46.A8 | reverse complement strand
CTCACCCTCACCCTCACCAAAAGAATACGAGACCCGTGAAGCTGCCAAACAAAAAAAGCCCCGAAGTGTATACTTCGAGGCTATTAATTTACGGTAGATAGATTACGCTTCTAAGGGGTTTCGATAAGCTCTTGAACAGGAGATACCGGTTTGTTTTGAGCAAAACCACGCAGACCAACAACGTGTACGTGTTCGTGGTCTTTGAAGACCTTACGTACCAGTTTGTAGGTTGTACCTTTCTCTGGGCTAATGTTCTCTGGCGCAGCAATCAGAAGTTGCATACCTAAACGGTCACACAGTTCAAACAGCGTAGAGATCGACTTAGAATCCAGACGAGCGGCTTCATCAAGGAACAACAAACGACATGGAACGATGTCTTTACTACGAAGTCGACGTGACTCTTCTTCCCAGCTCTGAATAACCATCAATAGGATTGATTGACCAGTACCGATCGCCTCACCCGTAGACAATGCACCCGATTCCGCTTGTAACCAACCGTCTGAACCACGGTTAACTTCAACACTCAGCTCTAGGTAGTTACGGTAATCCAGTAACTCTTCACCAAGAACTTGCGGAGAACGTTGACCCATATCGATATGTGGATTGACACGTTGGAACAACTTCGCCATCGCTTCAGAGAAGGTAAAGCGCGTTGATTCAAACAAGTCTTTGTGTTGATCTTGTTGAGTCGCTAGCCCTGATAGCAAGATCTCGTGGCTTTCACGGATCTTAACGTTCAGACGCACGCCCTTAACCTGACCAAAGTAAATGTTAGACAGACCTTGGTTGAGCATACGAATACGGTTCTGCTCGCGCTGAATCGTTTTCTTTATGATACTTGCTACCGACTCAGAGCTGATCGCTAAGCGGTTTTCACGCTGCGTCAGTTCTTCTGTTAGTCGAGCTAGCTCTACTTCCATCTCTTCGATTGCTTCAACCGGATCATCGGTATGAATGATGTCTTGGCGAATGCGCTCTCGAAGGTGTTGGTAAACCGCAATGTAAAACAGAACCTTACGCTCTGGATGTGCGTTGTCTTCAGAGAGACGCAGCGAATCACGCAGGTCGTCATTGTCAGCTACAGCCAGACGTAGCGCACCCAGTGATTTATCCGACATAGAGCGAAGTTCGCCCGCCGTTAAATAAGCCAGTTCACGTTTGTGCAGACGACGTTCAACGTCATTCTCACGAGCTAAACGAAGTACTGAACACCAGCCGGCTTTTGCTGCAACAACGAAGGTACGAAGCTCTGTGTACTCTTTCTGAACTTTCTTAAGACGCTTAGCCAGCGCTTTCATCTCAAGTTCAGTTGAGGTAATCGTGCGTTCGTATTCACTCTTACGGCTACGAGAAGTATGCAAACGCTCTTGAAGCTCGTCACGACGACGAACCGCGCGCTCTTCAGCACCTTCATCAGCGTTAACACCGAACTCTTGTAGCTCTTGCTTGAACTCTTGAACCGTTTCTTGTTTCGCTTGATGTGAGCTCTTCAGTGCTGCCAATACTTGGTTGTACTGGTTCATCTGTTCACGAGCTTGCTTCAAGCCATCACGACCTTTGGTTCTTGCTTGTTCTGCTTGAACCAACTTCGCTTTCAATTGCTCGCTCAGTTCGCTGCTCTTGTTAAGCAGGTCTACAGAGTCTGCATAAGCAAAGTAGTGACGACGTTCGATTAAGTCAGAAAGAGCAAACACTTTACCTTTCAGGCTTTGTAGAGCTTGGTCAGCTTGTTGGTATTGTGCTTCTAGTGTCTCGAACTGTTCAGGGTCTGCGTCTAGTGCAGAAACGATCTGCTCTAACGAAGCAAGTGCTTTGCCATGGTTGTTCAAGTACGACTTAGCTTCGCTCAAGCGCTCTAGTTGCGCTTCTAATTCAGCGAGGCGTTCAGCCAATGTTTCGTCTTCTAAAATACGAACCATTGGGGCTAATTTGTCTAGCGCACCCAACGCTTGTTTACTCTGTTGTAGCTGACTACGTTGTTGTTGCTCTTTAGAATTTAATTCAGCCAAAGAACGTACAATCTGGTTACGCTTGTCACGAATAGACACTAGTGCCTGTTCAGGGTCAGCGTTAAATGCAACGTATAGGTGCTTAGCAACAAAGCTATTGAATGCTTGGTATAGGCGATTCAGCTTTTGTGCATCAAACGCCGCTTTCGCGTGGTTTTCCACAACAACATCACGCTCTTCACGCAATTTCTCTAATCGTTGTTCACGAGCCGCACGGCCAAACAATGGAATCTCAGGGAAGCGCGAGTAACGCATTTGGCGATCGTTAAGCTGAACACACACCGCACCTTCAAGCTCATCGGCATTGAACGAGCTGTCATCAAACGCGTCTACATCGCCTTCTAGGATGTAAAGATCTTCTGGACAATCATCAAGATCCACCAGCTTCTCTTTAATGCCATCAAGGTCCGAAACCACAATTGCGTGACGAGCCGGGCCGTACATCGCACTGAAGTACGGCGCATCGCCAATCGTGATGTCATCGTAGATCTCAGAAAGCAGCACGCCACCAAGCGTATCCGCTAGACCTTTCAGGCGAGGATCGTTAGAACCACCTGGAGAAGCTAAGCGTTCAATCTCTTGCTCAAGTTCAGCTCGGCGCGTAGCAAACTGATCTTTTGCTACCGCTTGAGATTTCTCGTCTTCAAGCACTTGCTGCATTTGAGTCATTACTGCTTGGCTATCTTCTAGCTCAGCTTCTGTTTGATCTCTTAGGGCTTCAAGTGCATCGTTCGCCGTGATCCACGCTGGAGCAATAGACTCAAGTTTTTGAATCTCTTGGTCTTGGTTTTGTTGCACACGACGTTGATCACTCTTCGCTTCACGCAGCTCTTCTTGAGCGTACTCAAGAGACTCGATCTGCATTGCATGGCGTTCACGTTCTTCATCGAAAACCGTTTCGTCAGTCAGTGAGATGTTGTGTTGCTTTTGGTATTCAGTCGCAAGCTCTTTTGCTTGACGCTGCTGTGCTACATCACGAGCCATGTCGCGGTGCTGAGCACGCCATTGCTGTTCGTTTTCAACAACGTGTTTTGCGTTACGGCCTTTTTCTAAAGCTTGCTTAGCACTGTTAGACGCTTTTTTACGCTCAACATCACCAACAATGCTTTTAACAAGAGACAGTGCTTTGTCGAACTGTGCAGACGCAGCAGAGGACATGTCTAGCTTATGTTTAGTAGACAGTAGCGTTTGAGTGCTTGATTCTTCTTGTGCTTTTAGCTCAGAAACCAGAGTTAATGCGCTTTCTGCCGTAATAGACTCATCACCAAGTAGCTGTTTAGTTTTCTCTAATGCTTGAACCGCTTGCTGGTATTGAAGCGCACGAGTCTGCTGAACATCCAAAGCTTGTTGGTAGTCAGCAAGCTGAGTTTTCAGGCTATCCACTTCTTCTTCAGTAATGGTTGCCTGTTCTTCAGCAAGAAGTACTCGTTCTTGAGCTTCTTCAACCACCATCATCTGCTCTTCTAGACGCTCATTAAGCTCTTCCAGATCTTCGCTGTAACGAGCGATTTTCTCTTGCTGACGAAGTGCTGTTTGAACCAATTGAAGATGATCCGACGCCGCTTGATAGTCTTGCTCTAGTGCCGATTCTTGATCGACCAACAACTCAAGCTCTTCTTGAACGCGGTTCAACAAGTTGTTTTGATCAAGCAAGGTTTCGCGAGAACCAAACAGTTCACCACGGAACTTCATGGTTTGATCAAGCTTGTTACGACGATCGTTGGCATGGCGCATGTAATCTGCTGCCACGTAGTTCGTAGATTCAGTGATCAAGTGCTTGAACAGGTCACGATCCGACTGAGTCGTTTTGATCGCTTCTAGCGTCATGCGGTTTTCGCGCAGTGCTGATTCCATATCTTGGAATGCTTTCTTCACACCGCCATTTTGCGGCAGAAGGTAATCACGCAGAGAACGTGTAATCGCACTTGAGATACCGCCGTAAAGTGATGCTTCAATCAAACGGTAGAACTTAGAACGGTCACTGCTATTACGCAGTTTCTTAGGAACAACACCGTACTCAAACATCTGTGAGTGGTAATCAACAATAGAAGAGAAAGCTTTAAAGTGCGCCCCTTCATATTGTGCTACCGCTGCTTTCACGTCGTTCAGTTGACACACACGAGCGTGGCTGTCTGAAACGTTCTGGATCAATACATCCGTTGGCTTCACATGGCTTGGAAGGCCTTGGATTACAAACGGTTTGATGTCGACCTTCTTATCACGACCCGCAACTTGCTGCAGTTTTACTGCAAACAATAGGCGTTGATTACGTGAGTTCACGACATCTAGCGCGGCATAACATGCGCCAGGCTGAAGCTTACCGTAAAGACCTTTATCGCGTGACGACTGTGAGCTACCAGCTTCCGTCGTGTTACGGAAATGCAGAAGGCTTTGGTCAGGGATCAGTGCAGTGATGAATGCCGCCATCGTGGTCGACTTACCCGCACCGTTACCGCCAGAAAGCGTTGTAACCAATCCATCAATATCAAAAGTACGCGCAAAGAAGCCGTTCCAGTTGATCATGGTTAATGATTGATACTTACCTCTTTCAATCATGCTTCACCTTCTACTTTTGTTTGTTCGCTGTCGTTTGACTCAAGGTCAAAGTCAGCTTGATCGTTAAAAATGTCTTGTTGACCGTTTTCGTCTACGTCTATTTCTGATACGGCTTCTGCTTGTTCTTCATTCAACAAGCTACCTTGGTTAGGCTCTTGAGTATGAACAACAGCTTCGCCATCACGAATAAGACGTAATTGTGCTTCTTTCATATCATCGCCAACACGAACGTCCGCACCAAAACGGAACACCGCTTCGCTGATACGGAATTTACCTGTTTCACCAATCACGATCAGCATGCCGATACGACGTAAACGGCGTAAAGAAGTACGTACTTTTTCAAACAGCTTTTCTTTGTCTAAGTCAGAACCAGACGCACGGTTGGTTGCTAGCTTCATGAGTTTTTTCTCATCCGCTAACGACATCAGTTCATCAAATAACTCTTGATTGGTGAAGATGCCTTCATGAGCCAAACGCTCTGGGCTTAGGTATAAGAAACACAATACTTTGCCAACCAGCATGTCGAGCTCAGACAACACACTACGGCTAATTAAAGACGTAGAACGCGGACGCAAGTAAAAGAAACCTTCAGGTGCTTTTACCAGTTCCGTATTGTAGCGTTGGTAAAAATGCTGAAGCTCAACTTCAAAATCAGAAAGTAACGCATGGTTATCGAGGTCTTCTGTTGAAACATGCTTGCCTGAACGCAACATGCTATCTAGCGCAGGAAACAATGGGTTCGCTATCGCTTTTACCAGTTTCTCTGGCATGTAATCATCAGTACTTGTTAATGACATTTGCTTGTACCTTTGCACCGAAATCGTTGATTGCCTGCCAATCTGGCTGAATAGCCTGATAGTCTGACTCTGAGTAACCCAAGCGAACGGCTTGGTCGACAACAATTCTGGCTAAATCAAAATGGTGTGTGCGAGGGTGCGCGGCGAGGTAATCACGCAGCACAAGGCCAAGATCAATTGGCGCACCTTGCTGTTTGTGAGCTTTCAACATATCTGCGATTCGTTCTGAAAGTAGATCGTTCACTTGCTCAAATTCTTCGTATTCTACGTCGATTGGGGCTTGCCCCATCACTTCGTCATCACGGAGCACAAGTGCTTCATCGCGAAGATCCGTGAGTTTTTCTGCGTCTGCGTAGGTTAATAACCAAGGCGCATCAAAGTAGTCAGTGACTGACTGACGCAAGCGTTGGCTAAAGGCACGGTTTTTATCCATATCGATCGCGGTACGGATAAATTTATGCACGTGGCGATCGTAGCCGATCCACAAATCAATCGCTTGTTGGCCCCAACTGGTGATTCGGTCTAGCTTCATTTGCAAACCAAATAGGGTTTCACCTACAAACTCGAGCTCATCGTCACCATAAACAATTTCTTGAATATCAAGAATCTGGGTTTGCAGTTCATCACCCGCCGCTTGCAAGGTGTCTTGCAACTCTTTTAGCGTGGCTGAGGTTTCTGATAGCAAAGACTCACAGTTGTTGATTGCTTCTCGCCAATCTTTATTTAAAAGATCCGCAATTTGCTGCTTGACGGTTTGTTGCTGTTCATCCATAACCCGCTGGTTGAGATCTATCTGATCAAAGATTTCGCCAACAGAATACTTGAGCACGCCGTACACATTCCTTCTCCAATGTCCCGGAGTTCCACCTTTCTGGGCGGCTTCAATGGCTTTTGCCATCTCATCGGCAACCATAGAAAGCTGGATAGACAGTTTTAATTTAGAAAACTGGCGGTGACGTAAGTAATAATCTGAGATACCAATCGCCAATGGCGATAAGCGATAAATGCTTGCACCATCTGTGATTTCGCTGGTAAAGCGGCTGATCAACTTCTGTTTAACCAACTCATTGATAGCGTTGTTGGCACGAAACGCAGACGCTTCGCCAGTATCTTCAAACAGTCGAGTGACAATAGTGAATGCATCGTGCAGTTCACCCTCGCCCAACTCTTCATCGAACCTTTCATTGCTTAGTACGGCGATAGCAATCAAAAATGCTAAGCGCTCTGGTGGCAAGTTTAATGAAAAATCATGCTGCTTGACCCAGCCCACCAACTCATCAATTGGCTGCTCTTCGGCAGTTTGAGTCATTTCACTCATTGTGGTTCCTGTTACTGTTGTTCGTCATATCGAACGTATTAGATATGACGCCTATTTCTTTATGACGCGGCTTCTTACGATGGCATAGCGCATTGTTGTGGCTTCTTTTACCACATTCACCGCTGTTATTGCGCAGGTTTTTGAGCCCAAACGTGAATATAACGGCCTAGCGACAGATATGGCTCTTGGCGACATAGCTGTTTTTCTAGTTCCAACACATCTTCAAATTGGTAATCGCCCATGTACTCCATATTACCTATGTAGTCACTGAAAGAGCGAATACCTGATTTACCACAGATATCTAGACCAGCGTCTTCTATCCATTGATAAACCTCTTCAGGCTTCAAGCCTTTTTGTGGTTGCAGCTTAAACCTTTTTCGATGTGGCATCCCATTCAATACATGAGGAATGTTGCCACAAATCACATTTTTCAGGACTAAACCATGGTGGTTGTAAAACATTATCGAGGCAATGCCACCGGGTTTTACTTGTTCCAACAATAAATCAAGTGCCTGTTTAGGGTCTGCTAACCATTCCATTACGGCATGAAACATCACAAAATCGACTTTCTCTTCGAGATGCTCTGCCACTTTTTGTACCGGAGAATGAATAAATCGATATTGCTCGAGCAAACCCGCTTCGCTGATACTTTCTTCTGCGAGCTTCAACATTTCAGAAGAGAGGTCGCACAGAGAAACGTTGTGGCCTAGTGTCGCAATTTTTTGTGACATCTGTGCAAGTCCACCGCCTGCATCAAGCACATGCAGCGGCGAAGCGGATTGATCAAACTTGCTCAAAGCTTGTTCTAAATCTTCCCATACGATGCACTGACGGATCTCTCCTTTGTCAGAGCCGTAAATGTTTTTTGCAAATTTGTGGGCAATATCGTCGAAATTACGGTCTTCAGTCACGGCTACTTGAGTTATTATGTCCTATCGTGCCTGCTATTCTGTCACAGGAATTTCAGGAATAAAGAGGCGATGTCTCTTTTTACTACTAAGTGATGTTTTTTCGGACTATTCGGATATGTTTGAGCTGAAAAAAGTAGTGTCTTCGTTACTGATGCCACTGCCAGCAATGTTAATTCTCGCTTTTCTGGGTTTAGCCCTAGTGATGTTTACTGCAAAAAGGAAGACAGGTTGCCTAATTACCCTTTCAGCCCTCTGTGGTATTTTCCTAATCGCTTTCCAGCCTGTTTCTAGTCAACTTTTAATGCCAATGGAAAGGCAACACACCGCTTTTTTACCTATCGATGATACCGTCGATTACATTATGGTTCTTGGAAGTGGTCACGTTGTTGATGACCAAATCCCACCAACCTCAGAGCTTAGCCGCACCGGTCTGATGCGCTTAAGTGAAGGGATTCGTATCTTACGTCTTTACCCTGGAGCTAAACTCATTTTGTCTGGTTATGGTGCAGGCACTGAGGTGAGCAACGCAAAAATGATGGCTAAAGTAGCGCTAGCACTCGGCGTCGCGAAACCCGATATCATTCTGCTTGAAACTGCGAAAGATACGTGGGAAGAAGCTCGCCAAGCCGCTGCATTCGTTAAGAATAAGAAAATGGTGCTCGTGACATCAGCTAGCCATATGACTCGCGCCCTTAATGAATTCAATGCCGCGGGCATGAAACCATTACCAGCACCAACCAACTACCTTGCACAAGAAGGGATTGTTGAACCATGGAATAAGTATATGCCTAAGGCTATCTATCTCGAGCAGACTGAGCGCTATTGGCATGAGACGATGGGATTAGTTTGGCAAAGCTTGCGAGATTGGCTAGACACAAGTAATGACCCTGTCGAGAGCACTACTCCGACGGTAAACAATTAAAAAGTTCAGTAACAAAAAAAACCGAGGCATCATCGATGTCTCGGTTTTTTTACGTTCAAGTATCGTTACTGAAACCAGCTTTCCACGGAAAATTAGTCACCAGCAAACATGTAACCTTCACCGTGAACCGTCACAAAAATTTGTGGGTTCTTAGGGTCAAACTCCATTTTTGCACGCATACGACGGATTAACACGTCGATAGTGCGGTCATTCGGCGCGTCTACTCGATGGCTGATCATATTCAAAATACGTTCACGGCTTAATACTTGGTTAGGGTAAGAAGAGAGTGCAACCAATAGTTCATATTCAGCTTTGGTCAATTTCACCGGCTCACTGTTCTTGCTTAGCGCACGGCGAGGTATATCAAACGTCCATTCACCAAAACGAACCACAGATTCGTCTTCTGTTTGTTCTACCGCAACCGCTGCCGTTTTACGAGCAGCCGAAATACGCCACAAGAGGTTTTTAACTCGAACCAACAACTCGCGAAGTTCGAAGGGTTTAGTAACGTAATCGTCTGCGCCCATTTCAAGGCCAACGATCTTGTCAATGCTATCCGTGCGTCCAGTAACTAAAATTATTCCAATGTCTGATTGACTGCGTAATTCGCGAGTTAGCATCAATCCATCTTCGCCTGGCAAGTTGATGTCTAACATAATGAGGTCAACGTTATTTTCTTCTAACATTTTTCTCATTTGAGCCCCGCTTTCAGCTTCGCTCACTGTGTAACCTTCATTCTGGAAATATCCAACCAGTTTACTGCGGGTTACCACATCATCTTCTACGACTAATACGTGATAGCTCATCTACACCACTTTTCTTATTTAATAGTTTCAGTGACCATTCTATTCATAACTCGTAACAATTCTAGTACTACAGAAGATAAAAGCCAGAAACATGATTTTTTTTTGATACAAGACAATCTTAAACCTTGCTATTTGTCGCCCATCGCAATTCAATATAGGCATTACCACTAACGAGTAACTTTGCGTTTCGCAAATAACCTTGTTATTCAGCCTTGGTGTGCCTATACCCAAATCACTCGACGATGCTAGGTATACACACACCACAAGACTAAATCAGGATCTAAGAAATGAAAGATACGAAAGCATTCAACGAACAACGAGCAGAAATATACTGGTGGCTATCAAGCTTGTTCGCTAAAGAGCTCACTCAAGAAGAACTCGATCACTACCACTCTGTTGAAATTCGTTCTTTCCTAACTGGTTTAGGTGAAAATGAAACACTAAAGCCGGCGATTGATAGCTTAGTGGATGCGCTAAACCGTCTACAAACACGTGAAGATGCTCAATTAGAATTGTCTGCTGACTTCTGTGACTTATTCTTAAAGACTGATAAACATGGCGCACTTCCTTACGCTTCTATGTATATCGGCCAGACTGGCCTTTTGAACGATAAGCCAGCAAAAGATATGGAAGAGATCATGGCTAAACACAACTTAGTGGTTAACCAAGACCTAAAAGAGCCAGCTGACCACATTGCTATCGAACTCGATTTCCTAGGTAATCTAATCATTCGTTCGAACGAAACTGAACTAGAAGAAGAACTAGAGAAATCCTTTGCTGTTCAACAGCAATTTATCGAACAGCAACTGCTTACTTGGGTACCAAAGTTCAACGTTAAATGTCATGACATTGACACATTCGGTTTCTACGCATCAGTCTCATCCCTGCTATTGGCATTCTGTAAATTAGACACTCAATACCTAGCTGGCGAATAAGCTTTTTTTGACGACTCGATAAATAAATTCAATAGAATTGTGACCATTCACCCGGATTTCTGGGTGAATTTTATTGCGAGTAATTTCTAGTCAGTCTAAAATTGTGACCGCAAACGATAAAATATGAAACATTCACGAAATGCTACACTTATTGAAGTTCAGAGCATTTCGGTGTTAAGACAAGCCGCTCAATAGCGGTTTTTTGTTTTTTAGCACTTTAGTACCCAAAGAGCCCTACAAATTTAAGCTCTTAGTTAGGTAGCTTAACGGCTACTTCATTCCGTACTTTGGGAAAGTAGCTTCTAATAGGATAAAAACATGGCCACTATAAAAGATGTCGCACGCTTAGCCGGCGTATCAACAACAACCGTTTCTCACGTAATCAACAAAACTCGCTTTGTTGCTGAAGCGACTCAAGAAAAAGTAAACAAAGCCGTAGACGAACTGAACTATGCGCCAAGTGCCGTTGCTCGTAGTTTGAAGTGCAATACAACACGCACCATCGGTATGCTAGTGACTCAATCAACTAACCTATTTTTCTCTGAAGTTATCGATGGTGTTGAGAGCTACTGCTACCGTCAAGGTTACACTTTGATCTTGTGCAATACGGGCGGTATCTACGAAAAGCAACGTGACTACATTCGAATGCTTGCAGAGAAACGTGTAGATGGCATCTTAGTTATGTGTTCTGACCTGACTGAAGAACTAAGAGAGATGTTAGACCGTCACGCAGACATCCCTAAAGTTATCATGGACTGGGGCCCTGAAAGCTCTCAGGCTGATAAGATCATCGATAACTCTGAAGAAGGTGGCTACCTAGCAACCAAATACCTCATTGAGCGCGGTCACTCCAAGATTGCATGTTTAAGTGGCCACTTAGACAAAGCAGCGTGTGTTGAACGCATCTCAGGTTACAAGCGCGCACTCAATGAAGCGAAGATTACTGCCGATGAAAATATGATCATCGAAGGCAACTTTGAATGTGACACAGCTGTGATTGCTGCTGACCAAATCATTGAGATGAAAGATCGCCCTACCGCAGTATTCTGTTTTAACGACACGATGGCATTAGGACTGATGAGTCGATTACAAGAAAAAGGCATTCGTATTCCTGAAGATATCTCAGTGATCGGTTACGACAACATAGAATTGGCTGAATACTTCTCTCCACCGTTAACGACGGTTCACCAACCTAAGCGCCGTGTTGGTAAAAATGCATTCGAAATACTACTAGAGCGTATAAAAGACAAAGACCACGAGAAACGCGTCTTCGAAATGCACCCTGAAATTGTTGAGCGAAGTACAGTTAAAACGTTAAATTAATTGATGTAATGAGTTTAGTTTAATCAAGCGCACCTTTAGGTGCGTTTTTTTTCTCAACAAACAAAGTGCACTTGCATGCATAATTCAAAGATCATTAATTGAAGCAACATCACATTTTGAAATAAGAAGTGTGAGCCTAATTCAACAAAAACTTTATTCTAATAACCCAGTCACGCACAGGGCAAACCACTTGAAAAAGTGGGACGCAAAGCTTCCGGCCTAAACCACTCGTTGGTATGGTAGCGGGGTTACCGATGGCAAAATGCAGTAACTACTAATACTTTAGTAATTTACAGCCTATTGACAATTTAATTGCAACATTTTGCTAATCTCTCGGACCTGCTTATTTGGTGGCGTAGTTCAAATACACCGAGATAAATAACATGGATAAACCGATACTAAAGGACTCAATGAAATTATTTGAGCCCCTAGGAAAAATTAAGTCACGCTCAATGTTTGGTGGATTCGGGCTTTTTGCTGATGACACTATGTTTGCCCTGGTTGTGAATGACCAGTTGCATATACGAGCTGACAAATGCACAACACAACAATTCGAACAACAAGGATTTCAACCGTACGTCTACAAAAAACGTGGTTTTCCTGTCGTTACTAAATATTTCGCTTTACCTGAAGGCTTATGGCAAGACCAAGAGAAAATCTTGCAGCTTGCGACTACGTCTCTAGGTTTTGCTAAAGAAGAGAAAGCTGAACAATCTTCTGCTAAACCAACTAGACTCAAAGATCTGCCTAACCTTCGACTCGCTACCGAGCGGATGTTGAAAAAGGCAGGGATCGATTCTGTAGAACGTTTATATGAATCTGGCTCTGTAAACGCATTTAACGCCATCAAAGAATCGCATGCGTCTTCTGTCAGTATTGAACTGTTATGGGCGCTAGAAGGCGCGATCAATGGTACACATTGGTCTGTTATACCGCAGCAACGTCGTGAAGAGCTTATCAATCACGTCAATTAACATTGTCAGTGCAAACTATATAGATAACTAAGCCGCATTTTTGCGGCTTTTTTTATATCTGGTGAAAGTTATTCTATGCTTTGCCTGTCTATCTATACTAGTGGTATACATTGAAAAACTAATGGTATGCATTGAAAATTTAGAGGAAGTATCAATGAGTAAAAAAATGATATTGGGTATTGTGTTGGTCATAACCATCGTCTTGTTAGGCGTCAATTTCGGCCAGTACTTAACGCTTGAAAATGCAAAAGCCCAGCAAGCTGTTTTGAATGACTACATCGAGAGCAATTTCATTGCCGCTGCCGCTATCTATTTTGTCGCGTATGTCATGATTACGGCTTTCTCAATTCCTGGCGCTGCCGTTGTTACGCTGTTAGGCGCTGCGCTGTTTGGGTTTTGGAACAGTTTACTGCTAGTGTCTTTCGCGAGCGCTATTGGCGCAACCCTCGCCTTCTTAAGTAGCCGTTACTTGTTACGTGACTGGATCCAAACCAAGTTTGGCGACAAGTTAGCCACCATCAATAAGGGCGTTGAGAAAGACGGTGCATTTTACTTATTCTCGCTACGTCTAATTCCTGTTTTCCCATTTTTCCTTATCAATCTATTGATGGGTCTAACACCGATGTCGGTGAGTCGTTACTATATTACTAGCCAAATCGGTATGTTGCCGGGTACCGCCGTTTTCTTGAATGCCGGAACTCAACTCGCAGAAATTGATTCACTTTCGGGCATCGTGTCTCCCTCAGTACTGTTGTCATTTGCCTTACTGGGTGTGTTCCCAATTATTGCTAAATGGTTGATGAACAAATTTCGCTCAGCACCTGTCGCTGAGTAACGTATATAGCTAAATAACTAAGAAACTAAGAAACTAAGAAACGCATACAGCCAAATAAGGTTCTATTTCAATGAAAATCTTCAGTGCATCGAATCCGACAGAAGCTCATATCATCTGTGGATTGTTAGAAAGTGAGAATATTGCGTGTGAAGTCCGTGGTGAGGGTTTGTTTGGTTTAAAAGGTGAAATCCCATTTACCGAAGATACAGACCCTTACGTATGGTTACATGAGCCAGAACTCGCTAGTAAAGCCCGCACGATCGTCAATGACTACCAAAAACAGCAAGATTCGATCATCTATGAAGAGTGGCGTTGTGGTGAGTGTCATGAAATCAATGAAGCACAATTCGGGTCTTGTTGGCAGTGCGGCGCTGCTTCGCCTGAATAGCAGAGTTTCAGTTGTTATCAAATACCTCCTCCAAATAAAAACGGGAAGCTAAATTAGCTTCCCGTTTTTATTTTAATTCTATTGGATCATCTAGTCTGATAACCAACCCAGAGAATCACTGAATTTGCTTTTGGATAAAAGCGATAGATTGTTGATTGAATTCTTCAGGATTTTCTACATTACATACATGCCCACAGTTGGCAATTTCTACCAACTCGCTCGACTCGTGCGCTTCGACCATTTCTTTAACGGGTTTAATGAACATGTAATCGCGCTCGCCCATCAAATACAAAGTCGGAATCGGCAACTCTCTGTCTTTAAAGTATTTCATCAATGGGTTCACATCAGCCGTGAGGATAAACCAGCGCTTGAACTCTTTTTGGCACAGCTTTTTCGCTTCGCGGATAAACAGGTGACGTGATTCTTTCTGACTTTTTTGCGGCATCACAACATAAGCAAAAAGGCTGTATAGCCACATATAAGGAATGATGTGCTTACTCAGGTTTCCTAATTTGATTAAGACTTGAGATCGAGTGTTGAGTTTAGTGACAGCACCACCAAGCACCATCGAACGTACTCTGCTTGCCGCCAGTTCGGCCACGTTACGAACGATAATTGTACCCAAAGACATACCCACAAAGTGTGCGGATCGGATTTTTAGATGATCTAACACTTTAAGAATATCGAGCGTTACTGATTTGAACGTATAACGGTTCGAAATCAGGTCTTTAAGTATGTTGTCTGATTTACCGTGCCCTCTCAAGTCAATGAGAAGCAAGTTGAAATGCTGTTTATACGCTTTGATCTGCTTAAACCAAATGGAGGAACTGCCCCCTGCGCCATGCACAAATACAACCCACTCATCGCTCGTAGGGTGAGTAAATGTTTTATGAAATAATAAACTCTCAGACATACCTATCGCTTAATTTATTTATGGAGCTAAGCCTCATCACAAGGCGATGACTAAGGATATCACGCAATTAAGAATTTTAAGTGATAATAGTGTCAAACCCAACACTAGTCATGTGAATACCTGACCACCTTTTCTACCTGACTAAAATGAGTTTGCAAGCTTTGTCTTTGGAAACGTGATGTGATCTGACCAGAAAAAAAAGGCACTCTATCAGCAGAGCGCCTTCTTTTATTATGAACGGTTGTTATTCAACAACTGTATTTTAAAGCTAAGTCAACAAGTTAAAATGCAGAATGGTACATCGTAAGATATTCTTCTGCCGCATCTTCCCAACTAAAATCTTGTTGCATCGCGTAAAGTTGAACGCGCTTAATTTCAGATGGATTTTGAGCATAAAGTAGTAATGAACGATGCAATACCGATAGCAATGCTTGCGGTGTTGGCTCTTCAAAAGCAAACCCAGTCGCGACTTCTGGATCCTGATCGTAATCATTCACACTGTCTTTTAAACCGCCAACAGAGCGCACAATAGGCAAAGTGCCGTAAGCCATGCTGTAGATTTGGTTCAAGCCACAGGGCTCAAATTCAGAAGGCATCAAGAAAAAATCAGAGCCCGCTTCAACCAAATGCGCTAGTTCATTATTGTAGGCTTCTATGAATGAGAACTTGTCTGAATGAAGTGCTGATAACTCTTTCAATTGACTCGCCAAAACCGGATCACCAGTACCGACAATCACGATCTGCAATTCGTTTTTCAAGAACTGCTCGATGATAGGCAGTAAGTAATGAACGCCTTTTTGGTTGGTCAGACGACAAACCATGCCATAAACCGCACAATCGGTAACGGGTAAACCAACATCTTGTTGCAGTTTTTGCTTACAAGCAGATTTTCCACGAGTCATGCTGTGTTTCGTTGCTTTGAATTTACGAGGAAGGAAAGCGTCTGTTTCCGGGTTCCAAGCTCCATAATCACAACCGTTGAGAATACCAAATAAGTCGGCCGAACGATGTTGGAACTCTGCTGCCATGCCATGGCTACCTAACTCCGTTTTCAGCTCTTCTGCATACGTTGGGCTTACTGCATTGACCTTATCGGCACACATCACCCCTGCTTTTAGCATGGTGACATGCGTGTCACTTACAGATGCTTCTGGCACATTGTAACTGTGCATCTCTGGCAGACATTGCAGTTCATCGTATGCGAACACCCCTTTGAAAACTGCATTGTGAATCGAGATAACACTGCGCGTATTTTCAAAGAAATCATGTTGTTGATAACGTGATTTAAGCAAGAAAGGCACAAAGCCTGTGTGCCAGTCATTTGCATGAATGATATCAGGTTGGAACGCGAGCTTAGGAAGCATATCCAAACAAGCCGTACTGAAGAACGAGAAGCGCTCTCCGTTATCAGCATACGCTTGATTGTTCTCTGCGTACATTTCAGGACGGTCAAAATACTTGTCACATTCAATAGCGAAGATTTGAACACCTTCGACACTCAACTTTTTGACTTGATAAGCAGTATGAGGCCAATAATCGAGCTCGGTCGACAAAATCACTTCAGCTGAATCAATGTTTGGAATGTTTCTATAAGCAGGGATGGTCACTCGAACATCTTGTTCGAGTGTTTGTAACGCTTTTGGCAGTGCCTTGGCTACATCAGCCAAGCCACCACTTTTAATCAAGCCTTCAACTTCAGACGCTACAAAAAGTACCGAGAGAGTCTTAGTAACCAACTCGAGCTCCTTTGGAAATAACTACTACACCATCGTCAGAGACATGGTAATGCTTTTTATCTTCTTTCAGATTTACGCCAATCTGTGTTCCAGGTGCGATATCTGCATCTTTATCGACGATGACACGACGAAGTACGCAACCTTCACCCACTTTCACATCACCGAGTAAGATACTCTCACTAATATCACACGCTGATGCGATATTACTGCGGAAACCCAATACACACTTCTCAATGCGAGAGCCACGTACATAGCTGCCGTTACACACTAAGCTATCGATGATCTGAACACGGCCGTTTGCCGAATCAGTAAACGTAGCCGGCGGTAGTGGCGGATAGTATGTATGTAGTGGCCACTTGCGGTTGTATAGCGAGAATGGCGCATCTTTCTCAAGAAGATCCATATGAGCTTGCCAGTACGCGTCAATCGTACCTACATCGCGCCAATAAACTTCTTCTTTCTCACCAGTAATACGGTTAGTACTGAAGTCATAAACAAACACATCACCACGCGGAACCATGTTTGGAATGATGTCTTTTCCGAAATCATGTGTCGAGTCTTCTTTATCTGCATCTTCAACAAGTTCTGCGAACAACTCGTTAGCTTCAAATACGTAGTTACCCATAGACACAAGCGCAGACTCCGGGTCACCTGGAATTGGTTTCGGGTTAGCCGGTTTCTCTTCAAAACCAATCATACGTCCTTCAGCATCCACTTCGATAACGCCGAATTCAGATGCTTCAGCAAGCGGCATACGCAATGCAGAAACGGTTAAAGCCGCTTTCTTCTCTTTATGGAAATCAAGCATCTGCTTAATGTCCATTTTGTAAATATGATCTGATCCAAAAATACAAACTTGATCAGGTTCTTCCAACTGCATGAAGCGAAGGTTTTGATAAATAGCATCTGCAGTACCTTCATACCAACGCTTACCTGTACGCATTTGCGCAGGGATTGGGTCGATAAAACGGTCGGTTATACCACTGATATTCCAACCTTTTTTCATGTGATGGAACAGTGATTGTGACTTAAATTGTGTTAATACGTAGATCTTCATTAGATCAGCATTAACGAAGTTATTCAGAGCGAAATCAATTAAGCGGTAACTACCACCGAAAGGAACCGAGGGTTTGCTGCGAGATTCAGTTAAAGGTCTTAAGCGAGAGCCTTCACCACCAGCAAGAATCATTCCCAATACACCAGCCATTTTATTCTCCATATATTTATAGCTTGTCGATGTTAGTGCTCTAAGAGGTATCTTCCTCTGGGGGATGAGCACCAACACTTATTTCGGTACTTAACGAATATCCATTCACATGCAGTGAAAATATCCTAAGCCAAACGTTGTTAAGTGTGCACTATTGTTTGCACTTGGTTTTATATACGTTATCGACTTTCCGGTCGATTTCAATTTTTAATACGCCATTCTGTGTTATGTAAGCCGATTGCTTTCCTAAGACTTAAAGCAGCTCACATTACACCGTTTTTATGAAACATTAAGTTAACACTCGGAACACATCAGGTATACAACTAAAACCTGACCTGTGACTTACAATATTTTAATTAAGTTACAATTACGTTAAAGTTGCATAATTAAAGATTATTATCCATTTCATTTATTTCATGACCTGAATTTAACAAATAGACACAGGTAAGGCCGACGATCGAGAGACAGCATAATTAGTCATATTTAGATCAAAAAAAAGCAGCCTAATGGCTGCTTTTTCATCAATAAAATGCCAACCCATATCAGATCGGGTCACACATTCAGTTACTTCTCTTTAGGCTTTTTACGTTTATCCGTAACTTCCCACTTACCGTCGATGTACAAAGCGGTCCAACCTGAAGGTTTACCGTCCACTTCGGTACGAACGTAGTTTTCTTTTGTCTTACGACTAAAGCGAACCACTGTCGGCTTGCCATCAGGATCAGCAACCGGTGCTGATGCTAGATACTGGAATTTAGGTGAAATACGGTCTTTAAAACGAACCAGCTCTTCCACTAATGGTGCACGTGTTTCACGTGATTTAGGGAAATTACTCGCGGCCATAAACAAACCAGAAGCCCCATCACGAAGTACGAAGTATGCATCTGAATTTTCACATGGGAGTTCAGGGAAATGCACTGGGTCTTCTTTAGGTGGCGCTACTTCGCCATTCTTCAGAATCTTACGAGTGTTCTTACAATCTTCACTCGTACAGTCCATGTATTTACCGAAACGACCATTCTTCAAAACCATGTCAGAACTACATTTGTCACACTCAACAAGCGGACCATCATAGCCTTTCACTTTGAATTCGCCGTGTTCAACCACATAACCTTCACAGTTAGGGTTGTTACCACACACGTGCATTTTACGCTTATCATCGATCAGATAAGCATCCATTGCCGTTTCACAAATCGGACAACGCTTTTTCGCTCGAAGTGCTGCGGTTTCAACGTCTTCTTCAAGAACGTTGATAATACCGTCTTCATCACCAAGGTTAATGGTTGTCTTACAGCGCTCTTTTGGTGGAAGTGCATAACCAGAACAACCTAGGAATACGCCAGTCGAAGCTGTACGAATACCCATTTTACGGCTACAAGTTGGACACTCAATATCGGTTTCAACGATATGATTTGGCTTCATGCCACCAGCGTCTTCATCTAAATCGGCTTTTTCCAAATCGCCTGTAAAGTCTTCGAAGAAGTTATCTAGCACGCCTTTCCAGCTTGCTTCGCCTTCTGCAATTTGGTCTAACTTCTGCTCCATACGAGCCGTAAAGTCATAGTTCATTAGATCATTGAAACTGCCATCTAGACGGTCAGTAACAATTTCACCCATCTTCTCAGCATAGAAACGACGCTGTTCAACTTTTACATAACCACGGTCTTGAATCGTAGAGATGATTGATGCGTACGTTGAAGGACGACCAATACCACGCTTCTCAAGCTCTTTAACTAGCGCCGCTTCAGTAAAACGGGCTGGCGGCTTAGTGAAGTGCTGTTTAGGGTCTAATGCGATTAGGTCTAGCTTTTCACCAACCTGTACAGCAGGAAGAATCGTATCTTCATTTTTACCCATTGGACGTTGAACGCGAGTCCAACCATCAAATTTAAGAATACGACCTTTCGCTTTTAACGTGTACTCATCAGCTTTAACGCTTACCGTCGTTGAATCGTACTGCGCCGGTGTCATTTGACATGCAACAAATTGATTCCAAATCAGCGAGTAAAGCTTGTGTGCGTCTGCGTCTACGCCGTTTAGGTCTTCAGACTTAACATCGACACTTGAAGGACGAATCGCTTCGTGAGCCTCTTGTGCGCCCTCTTTGCTGCCGTATACAAGCGCCTTCGGTGGAAGGTATTGTGCGCCAAACTCAGAACCAATATATTCACGAGCGGCTTCTACAGCTTCTGAACTCAAGTTAGTTGAGTCAGTACGCATATAAGTGATGTAACCCGCTTCATACAAACGTTGAGCCAACATCATGGTTTTCTTTACGCCGTAACCAAGACGTGTGCTCGCCGCTTGTTGCAGAGTCGACGTGATGTAAGGTGCAGACGGCTTACTCTTAGTTGGGCGGTCTTCACGTTTACATACTTCGTATTGCGCTTTTTCTAAAACGCTTACTGCAGCTTGTGTTTGCGCTTCATTATCAGGTTTAAACGCAACACCGTCTTTTTGAGCGACTTGCAGTCTGAAATCTGTTTTCTCTGCCGTTTTGGTATCAGCATGCACATCCCAGAACTCTTCAGGGATAAAAGCGTTGATCTCGCGCTCACGTTCAACCAGTAGTTTTACAGCTACAGATTGAACACGGCCAGCGGATAGGCCTCGTGCTACTTTTTTCCAAAGCAGTGGTGACACCATAAAGCCAACAACACGGTCCATAAAACGTCGTGCTTGTTGTGCGTTTACGCCGTCGATATTTAGCTCGCCTGGAGTTTCGAAAGCTTGCTGAATAGCATTTTTAGTGATTTCGTTAAAAACCACTCGTTTGTATCGCGTTTCATCACCACCGATGATCTCACGAAGGTGCCATGCGATAGCTTCTCCTTCGCGGTCCAAATCGGTTGCGAGATAAACATGGTCTGCGTTCTCAGCCAGTTTTTGCAATTCAGCAACGACTTTTTCTTTGCCCGGTAAGATTTGGTAATTCGCTTCCCACTCTTGATAAGGGTTGATACCCATCTTTTTAATAAGCGCTTTGCGATCTTTTTCTTTCTTGATACGAGCTTTATCTTCTGGGCTCATACCCTTGGTTGAAACTGCAGCAGCCTTTTGACCTGTACTTTGACCCGCCGTTGGTAAATCACGAACGTGACCTACACTCGACTTAACGACAAAGTCTTTGCCAAGATATTTATTGATAGTTTTAGCCTTGGCTGGCGACTCCACTATAACGAGCGATTTACCCATATTGACTCTAACGTCCTTAATCACGATGCTTCAACACCAACAATTTTACTTGTGGGCTTTTACGCATGATATTCTAAATTCATTGCTTCTTTTTTTACTATTGTGCGAGATTACTAGAAGATCAACCGCTTTTTTCAAAATTGGATCTGATCGCTCGACAATTCGACGACTCATAGAGAAAAGAGTCACAATATAAAGAAGCTATAAAGTACTCACTAAGAATACTTGCAAGAGCCTATTCATCAGGCATTACGTCTAAACGCGCTCATACTAAGCTTGTCGGCGAATCTAACGCGAGCCCCATTCAATTATTTTTGTCATAAATCACAAAATAAATTGTGGATGTTTGAAAAGACTCTCTTAATCGGTTGTGAAATCATTGAATTTCTAGTTCGACACCATAAACTCAACGATATATTCAGTTATCAGAGATAAACTCATGACAAAGAAAGTAATAGCAGAATTTGATTTACTGCTTATCGCAAACCAAATTATCCAATCACATGATGACTACATTGAAGGCATGCGCGCAAACAGCGTAGTAGAAAAAGACGATGTACTCATTTTCAAAGGTGAATACTTCTTAGACAACAACGGAATGCCGACAGAAAATACAACCGCGGTATTTAACATGTTTAAGTACTTGGCGCATCACCTTTCGAAAGAATTTACAATTCAGCAATAATTAAAAAGCTTGCCATCTAGGCAAGCTTTTTTGTTCCTGGACCTTTATATACTTATCATTTTTATAGACTTAGTATTTTTATAGACTCAGCATTTTCAGCTTATCGAAGTAGTCAGGGAATGTCTTTGATGTACAACCTGGATCATTGATCGTCACCGGGGTGTCACTCAAAGCAACCAACGAGAAACACATCGCCATGCGGTGATCATCGTAAGTATCAATCGCCGCGTGCGTCAGTTCAGCCACAGGGTTAACAATGATGTAGTCTTCACCCTCTTCCACCTCAGCGCCCACTTTACGTAGTTCTGTTGCCATTGCCGCTAAGCGATCCGTCTCTTTCACACGCCAGTTGTAAACATTGCGGATTGCGGTTGTTCCTTTAGCAAACAGAGCCGTTGTCGCAATTGTCATCGCCGCATCTGGAATATGGTTATAGTCCATATCAATGCCTTTTAGCTCACCACAACGAGAGATAACGTAGTCATCACCCCACTCGATTTCAGCACCCATTTTCTCAAGTGCATCAGCGAATTGGATATCACCTTGGATACTGTTTTTGCCAATACCTGTCACTTTAATCTCGCCACCTTTGATAGCAGCGGCTGCAAGGAAATATGACGCAGATGATGCATCACCTTCAACCAAGAAATCACCGGGTGCTGTGTAAGATTGCCCAGTTGGAATCACAAATTCTTGGTAGTCATTGTTGATAACATCCACACCAAATTGCTTCATGATATGCAGCGTAATATCGATGTAAGGCTTAGAAACCAATTCACCTTCGATTTTGATGGTCACTTCGCCTTCAGCTAAAGGTGCAGCCATCAAAAATGCCGTCAAGAATTGACTAGAGATAGAACCATCGATAGAAACTGTACCACTCTTTAGCCCAGTACCCGTGATCTTCAGCGGTGGGTAATTTTCGTTCTCTAAGTATTCGACGTTGGCGCCGGCCTCTTGCAGAGCAGTCACTAAGTGACCAATTGGACGCTCTTTCATACGTGGCTCACCAGTAAGAACGTATTCACCGCGACCTAAACAAAGTGCAGCAGCCAATGGACGCATTGCTGTACCCGCGTTACCTAAGAAAAGCTCTAGGGCTTTGTCACTTGAGAATGCACCACCAACACCTGTCACTTCACAAACTGTTTTGTCTGCAGACAACTGATAATCAACACCTAACTGTGTTAATGCATTCAACATATGACGAATGTCATCACTGTCTAGTAAGTTTGTTAGGCGAGTTGTTCCCGTTGAAAGTGCAGCCAAAAGAAGCGCACGATTAGAAACACTTTTTGAGCCAGGTAGGTTAACTTCCCCGCTCACTTTCTGAATTGGTTGTAACGTAAGGCTTTCCATTAGTTCTTATAGTCCTTGTACCACCCGAAGTCACTGGCGCGTATTTATTTTCGGGTGATGAATAATTCTTCGTACTTGCAGACTAACGAACTTTTCCGACGAACTCCAGAGCTAATCCCCTCGACAAAGGCGATTAATTAGCCAACCAAACACATTTGTATACTAGTACGCTAGATCAACTCGAACGCCATCTGAAAAATAGAGAATCCGCACATCATCACCTCTATTGAACAACATCGAATTGTCAACGTCTTGAATGATGTTAACCAGATTGTCATCCTTGGTTTTAACCAATAATTCAACGAGTTTATATTCCACCCGATATTGCGTATTGCCGCGATTACGAGCGATCCCCGCCCCCGCTATAGCACCAACCGCCGTTGCGACTTCTTTACCTGTGCCGCCACCAAACTGATTACCAACCAAACCACCAATTGCCGCACCCAACAAGGTTTCCCAACCATTCGCTTTCGACTCTACGATCTCCTGTTGGGTAATGTACCTGACCGTATCAACCTCACCGTAAACGACCTCATTCACTGGTCTGGCTTGGTTTCTGTTGTAAGCTGCATTTGCCAACATGGGCAAAACAAGTAAAATCCAAAGCAACTTCTTCATGGTAAAACTCCTAAAGACCTCTTGGTCAGTGATTAATCTGTAATGCGGTACTTATGACTATATACCTAACCGAACTTGATACTACTAGTATAGAGTTTCCTTCGCCCTTCGACGCGCTTGATGAACCCAACGGTCTACTCGCGTTCGGTGGTGATTTGTCACCCATACGAATTCTGAATGCTTATAGCCAAGGTATATTTCCATGGTATGGCCCAGGTGAGCCTATACTTTGGTGGAGCCCTGCACCGCGAGCGGTATTTAATCCTAAGACATTCGAACCGTCAAAAAGTCTTAAAAAGTTTCAAAGAAAGCACAATTACCGAGTCAGCATCAACCAAGCGACGGACAGAGTAATTGGTTATTGCTCTTCACTGAGACCCGAAGAGGAAACTTGGTTAAACAATGACATGCAAGCAGCCTACCGTGAACTCGCTTCATTAGGGTTCTGCCACTCTGTTGAGGTTTGGCAAGATGACGAGCTGATTGGCGGGCTTTATGGGTTACAAAGAGGCCAAGTCTTTTGCGGTGAATCGATGTTCAGCCTGAAGACTAATGCCTCTAAAATTGCGCTATGGTACTTTTGTGAGCACTTTACACAATTCGGCGGACAACTCATTGATTGCCAAGTCATGAACTCACACTTGGAATCCTTGGGCGCTATCGAGGTTGATAGGGATGAATTCCTGAGTTCTCTTCGATTACTCAAAGAAACGTCCGTTAACGATGCATGTTTTAAAAAACAATGGCTAAAGGAAATGCCTTAATGAATCCAGATTTACAACAAATCAGAATTGGATTAACAGACAATCACGCTTGCAGTTACTTACCCCATCTCGAAGAAAGAGTGGCAGTCACGCTTGATGAACACATGCACACCGCAGATAACTATGAAGTTCTACTTGCGAATGGATTTCGCCGCAGTGGAACAACCATTTATAAACCACATTGCGATAATTGCTCATCGTGCCAAGCGATTCGACTGTCGATTCCCGAGGTCAAGTTTTCCAAGAGCCAACGACGAATACTCAACAAGGCCAAAGCGCTGCGTTGGGAGCTGAAAGATGAAATGGATGACAACTGGTTTGACTTGTATAGCCGCTATATAACCGCTCGCCACCGTTCGGGAACCATGTATCCACCGAAGAAAGAAGAGTTTCTGCATTTCTCTAAAAATGAATGGCTTGCTACAAAGTTCATGCACATCTATGATGAGGGGCAGTTAGTCGGCATTGCCGTTACAGACATCATGTCTCACTGTACGAGCGCGTTTTATACCTTCTTCGACCCTGATATCGACATTTCCATGGGAACTCTTGGCGTTCTATTCCAGATCCAACATGCCCAGAAAGAACAAAAACAATGGTTATATTTGGGTTATCAAATCGATGAATGCCCTGCGATGAACTATAAAGTACGATTTCAACGTCATCAAAGGCTAGTAAATCAGCGGTGGCAAGGGTAGAATACGCGACAACTTTACATATTTTGATTTTAA
Source organism: Vibrio sp. 10N.286.46.A8 (assembly GCF_041470165.1). Lineage (NCBI taxonomy): Bacteria > Pseudomonadati > Pseudomonadota > Gammaproteobacteria > Vibrionales > Vibrionaceae > Vibrio > Vibrio sp. 10N.286.46.A8. The sequence continues at coordinate 13,682 of NZ_JBFRLX010000149.1, read as the reverse complement.
CGGCACAATCAAGCCGTTGAAAACCGCCAAATTTCGAAAGAGGATTAGATGGCTAAAGAAGACGTAATCGAGATGCAAGGCACTGTCCTTGATACTCTACCAAACACAATGTTCCGTGTTGAGCTTGAAAACGGTCACGTAGTGACAGCACACATCTCTGGTAAAATGCGTAAGAACTACATCCGTATTCTTACTGGTGATAAAGTAACTGTTGAGATGACTCCATACGACCTTTCTAAAGGCCGCATCGTCTTCCGTGCTCGTTAATTTTTAATTACCGAATACGATAAGAAGCGGAGCCCTCAAGGCTCCGTTTTTTATCGCCTGAACTTTTTACCACTCCAACAACACCAACCTCGCATCTAGCATCTAGCATCTAGCATCTAGCATCTAGCATCTAGCATCTAGCATCTAGCATCTAGCATCTAGCATCTAGCATCTAGCATCTAGCAAGCATAAAAAAACGCACAACCGAAGTCATGCGTTTAATATCGTGATTAACTGTACTCAGTGCTCTTTATAAGCCGTTAGTGTTTAAGGAGTATGCCTAATGCATAACCTCTTCTTTCGCACCAACATAGATGAAGTCCAGTTCGTCTTTTTTCAGAGATACTTTAACCGTACCGCCGTCAACCAAGCTCCCGAACAGCAACTCATTAGCAAGAGGCTTTTTAAGCTTCTCTTGAATCACACGTCCCATCGGACGAGCGCCCATGGTCTTGTCATAGCCTCTTTCAGCTAACCAATGACGAGCGTCCTCAGAAACCTCTAAAGATACACCACGAGCGTCCAGTTGGACCTGAAGCTCAACAATGAACTTATCAACAACTTGACTGATCACACTTGGATCAAGGCTGTTGAACCAGATGATATTATCAAGACGGTTACGGAACTCTGGTGTGAAGACCTTCTTGATTTCGCTCATCGCGTCTGGCGCATGATCTTGTTGGATCAAACCGATCGATTTCTTCTCGGTTTCTGCGACACCAGCGTTGGTTGTCATCACTAGGATCACATTGCGGAAATCTGCTTTGCGACCGTTGTTGTCGGTTAGCGTACCGTTGTCCATCACCTGTAATAACAAGTTAAAGATATCTGGGTGTGCCTTCTCGATCTCATCAAGTAGCACAACAGAGTGTGGGTTCTTGATAACAGCATCGGTTAGCAGACCACCTTGATCATAACCAACATAACCAGGAGGCGCACCGATCAAGCGGCTTACCGAGTGACGCTCACCGTACTCAGACATATCAAAGCGCAGAAGCTCAATACCCATCAATTTAGACAGTTGAACAGTCACCTCTGTTTTACCGACACCAGTAGGGCCAGCAAACAAGAATGAACCAACAGGTTTATTGTCTGCTCCCAACCCTGCACGAGTTAGCTTGATCGCTTCGCTCAATACATCGATCGCTGGGTCTTGTCCGAATACCAACATTTTCATGCGGTCATCCAGTTTCTGCAGCGTATCTTTGTCTGAAGACGATACTGACTTCTCAGGAATACGCGCCATTTTCGCAACCATTGACTCAATATCAGCCACGCTTACCGTTTTCTTGCGACGACTTGCAGGCGCCAAACGACTACGAGCACCCGCTTCATCAATAACGTCAATCGCCTTATCTGGAAGGTGACGTTCATTAATATACTTAGCAGACAACTCCACAGCGGCACGTAACGCTTTGTTGGTGTAACGTACTTCGTGGTGAGCTTCGTATTTTGGCTTCAAGCCAATCAGAATTTTGGTTGTATCATCTAGCGATGGTTCAACAATATCAATTTTCTGGAAGCGACGAGATAAAGCACGCTCCTTCTCAAAAATACTGCTGTACTCTTGGTAAGTGGTTGAGCCAATACAGCGTAATTTACCGCTGCTTAATAGCGGTTTAATTAGGTTTGCCGCATCGACCTGGCCACCCGATGCTGCACCCGCACCAATAATGGTATGGATCTCATCGATGAACAGGATAGCGTCTTCTTCTTTCTCGAGTTGCTTCAGAATCGCTTTAAAGCGCTTCTCAAAGTCACCACGATATTTCGTTCCCGCAAGTAATGAACCAATATCCAAAGAGTAAATTACGCTGCTCTGAATAATTTCAGGGACTTGGCCTTCAACGATACGCCATGCAAGACCTTCAGCGATAGCAGTTTTACCCACACCCGCCTCTCCCACTAATAGAGGGTTGTTCTTACGACGACGACACAGAACTTGAACGGTACGTTCTAGCTCTTTATCACGACCAATTAGTGGGTCAATGTTACCTTGCTTCGCTACTTCGTTAAGGTTGGTCGCAAAATTTTCTAGACGATCTTCTGAGTTAGCTTCTTCGGCATTCTCTGCACCACCAAATGAATCAGGAGATGAACCGCTATCGCCTTCATTGCTGCCTTTGGTAATACCGTGTGAAATAAAATTCACTATGTCTAAGCGGCTGATGTCGTTTTTCTTAAGAAGATACGCCGCGTGAGATTCTTGCTCACTAAAAATAGCCACAAGTACATTTGCACCTGTTACTTCGCTGCGACCTGAAGATTGAACATGAAAAACAGCGCGCTGAAGTACTCGTTGAAAGCTCAGCGTGGGCTGGGTTTCACGAGTCTCGTCGCTTTCAGGGATAAGTGGGGTCGTTTGGTCGATAAAAATATCGAGCTCATTGCGAAGAGCATCGAGATCAGCCTGACAAGCTTGGAGCGCTTCCTTGGCCGCATCATTTTCTAATAATGCTAGTAGGAGGTGTTCGACAGTCATGAATTCATGTCGCTTGTCTCGCGCACGAGAAAATGCGCCATTTAAACTCGTCTCTAATTCTTTATTTAGCATAAGTACCTCCTAAGGGAACAACAGTGTTGTTCGAGCAATTTACACTTGCTCCATTGTACATAGTAGCGGATGCTCATTTTCCTTTGAGTACATCGTTACCTGCGCTACCTTTGTTTCGGCTATTTCAGCACTGTATGTGCCACAAATAGCTTTACCTTCATAATGAACCTTGAGCATCACTTCCGTTGCTTTTTCGATATCTAGTGAGAAAAATCGCTCTAGGATCTCGATTACAAAGTCCATGGGCGTGTAGTCATCGTTATGTAATACAACGTTATACATTGCCGGTGGCTTTACTTTCGTTCTCTCTTTCTCCAGTAAATCTGAGCCTGGAGATGCCCATTCAAAGTTTCTGCTCATATTAGCTTTGCTAAGGGTTATTTTTCGGAAGTCGTGAATGTTTAGTTAACTCAAATTTACCACATTCACGCATTACGGTGTACTAAGAAACTGCACCAAGAAACAGTACCAAAAAATATTCCTCTATACTGAGCCTAATCCACCATTTCCATCGCTGCAAATAAAAGATCTCGATTAACAGGATTAACATATGTGATTGATTAAAAAGACACCACAACTATTGATGGTGACGATAAGATCGTCGTTAAGTTACTATTTAGTTAATAGTATGCAGCCAATCTCGAATGTGATTTGTTATTAAAATTGATCATTTTTATACCAATTTGCTATTGACTGTACTCAATCATTAGCTACATTGGAGCTAAAAGGTTTTTCTGATACAACTTCGTAACACGATTCTAAACCTAGTAATAAGCGTTAAAAATTTATAATAAGGAATAATTACGCAGGGTAGCGTTAATTTCCGTAAGCAATGTATGAGATTCAAGCTATCAGCTGAAATTGTTTAGTTGATAGGAATAATATCAATCGAACTTACATTGATTTGATATAACAACGTTAGTAACAAAATGCATGAGGGATGTATAGCATGGCTACAGGTACAGTAAAATGGTTTAACAATGCCAAAGGGTTTGGTTTTATTTGTCCAGAAGGTGAAGATGGCGATATTTTCGCGCACTACTCCACAATACAAATGGAAGGTTATCGAACCTTAAAGGCAGGTCAACAGGTCGATTATGAAGTAGAAAGTGGACCTAAAGGCTCCCATGCTAGCTCCGTTGTTCCTGTAGAAGGCAGCGCCGTAAAATAGGCGATTGCCAAACATGTAGACCTCTATCAGTCTTAATAAACGACTGTCAGGTAAGCAGAACATTGAAACCGCTCATTTCATACCTGTAATACAGGCTTAAATGGGCGGTTTTTCGATCTGAGAGCTAAAAGCTATTCACAGTACAATTTGTCCAAGAGTTCCCTTTAGCTAGGTCTAGGTCTAGGTCTAGGTCTAGGTCTAGGAAGCATTATGAATAAAAAAAGACGCTTTAACGTTATCATTAAAGCGTCTTTCGTTTTGACTTTATCTGTGACTTAACTGCCAGACCAAGCAACTCGTTAGTAAATCATGTTCATGACTTACTAACGATGAGTCCAATCACTATGCGTCAATAAATGCGTTTAGCGTTGAGCTTGGGCGCATTAGTGATGAAACCAATGCATCATCAAGTAGGTAATAACCGCCTAAGTTGCCAGCTGGACCTTGAGCGTTATTCAGCTCAGCAACAATAGCTTCTTCACTTTCAGCCAATTGAGTTGCAACACCTGCGAACTCAGCAGCAAGGTCAGCGTCAACCGTTTGCTCAGCCAGCGCTTTCGCCCAGTATGCTGCAAGGTAGTAGTGGCTACCACGGTTATCAAGCTCACCCACTCGACGTGAAGGAGACTTGTTGTTATCTAGGAATTCACCCGTCGCTTTATCAAGCGCGTCAGCGAGAACTTGTGCCTTAGCATTCCCCGTTACTACGCTTAGGTGCTCTAGAGATGCCGCTAGTGCCAAGAACTCACCAAGAGAGTCCCAACGCAGGTGGTTTTCTTTCTCTACTTGTTGAACATGCTTAGGCGCAGAACCGCCAGCACCTGTTTCAAACAGGCCGCCACCGTTCATAAGTGGAACAATCGATAGCATTTTAGCTGACGTACCAAGCTCTAGAATCGGGAACAAATCCGTTAGGTAATCACGTAATACGTTACCTGTAACCGAAATAGTATCTAGGCCTTCTTTGATACGAACCAGTGAGTACTGAGTTGCTTCTAAAGGAGCAAGGATCTTAATTTCAAGACCATCGGTATCATATTCAGGAAGGTAAGCGTCAACTTTCTTAATAAGCTGAGCATCATGCGCACGAGACGCGTCTAGCCAGAATACTGCAGGAACACCCGAAGCACGAGCACGAGTTACCGCTAGCTTAACCCAGTCTTGAATTGGTGCATCTTTAACCTGACACATACGGAAGATATCGCCTTCCTCTACGTCTTGCTCAAGAAGTACTGTACCTGAAGCGTCAACAACTTGAACCAGACCAGCAGCTTCAAGGATGAAAGTCTTATCGTGAGAGCCGTACTCTTCCGCTTTTTGAGCCATCAGGCCAACGTTTGGTACGCTACCCATCGTTGTAGGGTCGAAAGCGCCGTTCTCTTTACAGAAATCAATGACAGCTTGGTAGATGCTTGCGTAGCTGCGATCAGGGATCATAGCTTTCGTGTCTTTTTGCTTGCCTTCTGGATCCCACATTTGACCAGAAGAGCGCAGCATTGCAGGCATAGATGCATCAACAATGATATCGCTTGGTACGTGTAGGTTGGTAATACCGCGGTCTGAATCAACCATCGCTAGTGGTGGTTGAGTCTCGTATACCGCTTGTAGGTCAGCTTCGATCGCTTCTTTCTGATCTTGAGGAAGCGCAGCAATTTTTGCGTAGACATCGCCGATGCCGTTGTTTACATCAACACCAAGCTCTTCAAACAGTTGACCGTGCTTAGCAAATACGTCTTTGTAGTAAACCTTAACCGCATGACCAAAGATCACTGGGTCAGATACTTTCATCATCGTCGCTTTCATGTGAAGAGAAAGCAGTACACCTTGCTCTTTAGCCGATGCGATTTCTTTTTCGAAGAACGCAACCAAAGCGGCCTTGTTCATCACTGACGCATCAATGATCTCTTTATCTTGCAGGGCAAAAGCAGGCTTCAGTGTTTTCTTCGCGCCATCTTTGCCAACGAATTCAATACTAACTTCTGTTGTACCTTCAATTGTTACTGACTTTTCGCTGCCGAAGAAGTCTTTGTCGTCCATACTTGAAACGTGCGACTTAGAATCTGCAGACCATGCACCCATTGAGTGTGGATTTTTCTTCGCGTAATTCTTGACAGAAAGTGGAGCACGACGATCCGAGTTACCTTCACGTAACACAGGGTTTACAGCACTGCCTTTGATTTTATCGTAAGTCGCTTTAACGGCTTTCTCTTCGTCAGTGTTTGCTTCTTCTGGGTAATTAGGAAGTGCGTAACCTTTTGACTGAAGCTCTTTGATTGTTGCTTGAAGTTGAGGAACAGATGCAGAGATGTTTGGAAGCTTGATGATGTTCGCTTCAGGTGTCTTAGCTAACTCACCTAATTCTGCTAATGCATCACCAATACGTTGCTCTTCGTTCAGGTAGTCAGGGAAGTTGGCAATAATGCGCCCTGCAAGTGAAATGTCGCGAGTATCAACGTTAATACCAGAAGAAGCCGTAAAAGATTGAATGATAGGCAGCAGAGAGTAAGTTGCTAGCGCCGGAGCTTCGTCAGTAATGGTATAGATGATCGTTGGTTTTTCAGTAGGCATGAAATTTCCCTATAGTTCTTACAAGCTCACTTAAAGCAGTGAGAGTGTTATAAATTGACCAGTAAGCCACTCTGAGAGTGAAAACTGCTTACTCGATAGTCGTACTCTATCTTATTTTTCATGCAATCTTGATGACAGCATGAGCCAAATCCGTGAGTGCATTGTTTTAATAAAAGAGCCAGTTATAATAAAACACGAAGGTATAATTAAACAAATCAGGCTTAAGAGTCCATCAACTTGTTCTATTTTGTGTCTTTTAGGCGCGCAAATGATAGCTCAATTCCGTTTCTATGAAAACTTTTCGGCACACTTCGTTTACATTTTTGCAAGGTAGTTAACATGTCTACTCGCTCACGCAGCGCATCTCGTTCAGACAAACCGGCTCGTTCTGGTACCACATTAAAACAAAGCGGTAATAGACAAAATCAACACAGTGGCAAAAATGACACTGGCAGTTCACACAAAAAACCGCACTCTAGCAAACACCGATATAAAGGCAAAACTACCAACGCAAAGCCTAAGGTAGCACCCGAAGATCGCAAAGTGATTCTATTCAACAAACCTTTTGATACTCTCAGCCAGTTCACTGATGGCGAAGGTAGAAAAACGCTAGCGGATTTTATTCCCGTAAAAGATGTTTATGCTGCTGGTCGCTTAGATCGAGATAGTGAAGGTTTATTGGTCTTGACCAATGATGGCATCTTTCAAGCTAAGTTGACTCAGCCGAACTCAAAATCGACCAAGACTTACTGGGTACAGGTTGAAGGTGCGCCTTCTGAGAAAGATTTAGATAAATTGAGAAAAGGTGTTGAGCTAAAAGATGGTATGACATTGCCTGCAGAAGTAGAAGTAATGCAAGAACCTCAGGTTTGGGAAAGAACTCCTCCTGTGCGCTTCAGAGCGGCGATACCAACAACATGGTTAGCGATTACCATCATTGAAGGACGTAACCGTCAGGTAAGACGAATGACGGCAAACATAGGCTTCCCCACCCTTCGTCTAATCCGCTACTCAATGGGCAATATGAACGTGGGTCAGCTTCAGCCAGGTGAATGGAAAGAGATTTAGCTCTTACTGATACAGAAAAAGTATCGATACAAAAAAAGTACCAATATAGCAAAAGCGAGACTCTTATTAGTCTCGCTTTTTTGTAGATGAAGATTGATTACTCTTGGTCAATCATCCATTTACGGAATTCTTTGCGTTCTTGCTTAGATGCTTTGATATACCAAGCCTGCAATTGCTCAACATTCTGTGCGTCAGCCAGTTTCACCGGTTTCTGAGCTTTGCCACTTGTCTGTGCTGTCGTATTGTCTACCACAGAAGCTAATACCACTGCTTCCGCTGGCTTATCAAGTAACACGCCATCTTTAAAATAGACTGCCTTACTTGCATTGTACTCAGCCAGTCGAGACTCTAGCCCGCCAAATGGCGCAAAACCGGGTTTGCGTTCAATAACATCTTGCTGATATTTAACAGTCACATCATCCTGAAAAACTACCCATGATGGATTCACAGCTTCAAAGGTCTTCTCCGCTTCCATATAGCTACGTACTTTTGGAGCCTTAATTTCAACCTCTTCACCAGTAACATCAAAATTCAATACATAAGGTGCCGAAGAGTAAACACCGCTGTTACCAAATTTTTTATCAAAGCGAACTAAAACCTGGTTAAAACCTTCATTAATCTGATTTTCACTGATTTTATTCGGAGCTGCTTGACCATTAATGTATAGGATAGATACGCCTTTCTGAGGCGTTAGGGTTGCCGCACTTACACTGCCAATAACAGTTGTAAATAAACCTAAAACTAGTAATGCTTTCTTCATCATGTCTCTCTTTCAAATCGAATAAACTACTCTTTATACTAACAAAAAAGCCACCCTAAGGTGGCTTTTTTTCTAAAACTCGATTACGAGGTCATTAGAATGATGCTTCAACACCAATTGCTAGACCGTTATCAGCTTTGTATGTAGCTTTATCATCTGAATCGATACCACCAACTTCCGCGTACACTTTAGTGTTAGGTGCGATTGCGTAAGTAGAGTTAACGAACCAACGATCTTCGTCTTTAAGAGCTACATCGTGGTCACCGATTGAGTAACCAGTGTTGAAGCCCCAAAGACCCATAGTGTAACCCGCAGCAAATGCGATTGTTGCGTTGTCATCGTTCGCTGTATCAGAGTTTACACCGTAGTATGCTGTAGATAGGTAAACGTTCTCGATACCAGAGAATACTAGCTCAGCACCGTAACCTTGGTGATCGCCTTTTGCCACGTTTGTGTCGAAATCAGCAACGAAAGCAGAAATATCAAAATCAGCAAAACGGTAACCCATACGAGCGTCGAAGTACTCAGTATCTTTACCTTTCTCTTCTTTGTTGTTTGCGCCACTTACTTTGTCTTGTACGTAACCTAGAGTTGCGTAAAGAGCACCATTGTCGTAGTCGTAACGAACAGCTTCGTCAGCACACTCGTTAGTTGCATTATCTAGAAGTGTAGAGATGCCGTAAGCTTCATCTTTACCAATGCCTAGATCATCAACAGCAGTACATAGGCGACCAAACTTAATTGAACCTAGAGTATCGTTGTATGCTGCTACGTATGTATCACCGTTACGAGTTTTTTCAGCATTTGCGTTCTCAGAACCGTTGAATTCCCAGTAAGCGCCTACTTTCCACTCTTCGTTTACCATGTACTTGATATCAAAACCGAAGTCAGCATCTTCGATTTTTTGTTCCATTGAAGAACCTTTTTTGTACTCGTTGCTGTATACAACTTCGATGTCGCCTTTAAGGTCAACAGAAACGCCGTCTTGGTTGTAAATTTCGATTGCTGCGTTTGCAGAACCAGCTGCTGTCATAACTGCTAGAGCTAATAGAGTCTTTTTCATAATAAATCCACTGCCTTTTCTAAGAATGGGAGATCCTTGCCCGGTTCCCTTTTATTTTTTATGACTGGTCATTACTACTCTTTGGTAGTTAATCACCGCCACTAAATTTCGTGGTCTAGATTGCAAAAGATTATCCTGCGTGTCAAATAAACTAAAAACAAACCTAAAAAAAACAAAAATACATAAAAATCATAGGTTTACATTTTTTTTCATCATTTTACGAGCAACTTACCCTTAAATTTAAAGGGAAATATAATAGCCCAAATAAAGAACAATTAAGTATAATACTCCACTAATTTAGGTTTAAATCGTGATTCACAGAACTTAACGCCTGCATCGTGCGATTTTTTAATATATATATTTCGTAACATAAATAAAATCGTTAAGTTCCTGAAGGTTCAGTTTTTTTTTGTGAACGAGATCTACCTTTGATTCAAAAGCAAGCTATTTTGCGGTAAATGTACCGACTAGTGATATGTGCTACTATCCTCGCTCCGTTACGTAGGTCACAGTATGCTAACTACTAAAATTCAAAATTCTATACGCACCAGTTATCAAAACCTCCAAGATCAGTTGGATAACTTTGTACCTCGACGTGCTCAAAATTACCTTGTTGCAGAAATAGCGAAGACACTTTGTGGTCAATATCACAAAAGTAATCGCATGATTGTTGCTGAAGCTGGTACCGGGATCGGGAAGTCACTGGCTTATTTAATGGCAACAATTCCTGTCGCCGTGCTCAATAATCGAAAAATCGTCATTTCAACAGCGACCGTTGCGCTACAAGAACAGCTCGTCAATAAAGATCTCCCTCTATATAGACGACTTACTGATAGAGAGTTTTCTTTCATCTTAGCGAAAGGAAGGCAGCGTTATTGTTGTACAGAGAAGTTGGCCGCTGCGTGTGGGGTTGATGGTGGTCAAATGGCGATGTTCGAGTCCAAACCAAAAAAGAAAGACATCGAGCAACTGCAAACCATGTACCGCAGCCTCACCCAAGGTAAATGGGATGGTGACCGTGATTCGTGGCCAAAACCTATCGACAGCATGATTTGGCAGATGATTGTCAGTGATAAGCACAGCTGTAACAACAGTATGCCTACGCACAGAGACTGCCCTTTCCAAAAAGCGCGTTCAGAGCTAGATAAAGCAGACGTGATTATCGCCAATCACAGTTTAATGATGGCTGATGCGGACCTAGGCGGCGGTGTGATACTGCCAGAACCAGAAAATAGCATCTATATATTTGATGAAGCTCACCACTTGCCACACGTAGCGAGAGATCACTCCTCTGCTGCCGCAAGCTTAAAAGGTGCTGCCTCTTGGTTAGAACGTTTGAATCAATCGATCACTAAGCTTTCGGGGCTAGCAGACGAGAAACGTGTTCATAGATTTAGAAATGAGTTGCAAGACTCAGTACAACAACTGATCCCGACTCTGACTAAAATGAGCAAACAGTTTGACGCTAGCCACTTCGAAGATGGCTTGTATCGCTTCGAGCATGGTGACTTACCTGAATGGTTAGAAAGCGAATCGAAAGATCTCAAGCAATTAACGCAAAAGGCGAGCCAAGCCGTAGCAAAAATTGCAGACTTGATTGCAGAACGAGTTAAAGACGGAGAGCTTTCCGCAAAGCTTGCAGAGCCTGCGCTTGCAGAAATTGGCTTTTATATACAAAGAACAGAAAACCTTGCTCAAGTTTGGCGATTAATGGCTGAACCTAAGAGAGAAAAAGGGGCGCCTTTGGCTCGCTGGCTTGAATTAAGCAAAGAAAGCGAGGGGGACTTTGTTGTTAATGTCTCACCATTAGAAGTCGGTTGGCAACTGGACCAACAGATTTGGAGTCGTTGTGTTGGTGCAGTGTTAGTATCTGCGACCATGAGAGCACTCAACTCTTTCAGCTTTTTTTGTCATCAATCAGGTATCAGCCAAAAAGCAGAAGATGGCGTACAATTTCTTGCTTTGGCATCGCCGTTTGATTATCAGAACCAAGCTGAATTAGTGGTACCTGCAATGAAGTACGAACCACAAGCACCTCAGTTTACCGAATATCTTATTGAAATTTTGCCTAAGGTAATAGAAGACAACAAAGCCAATCTCATTCTATTCTCTTCTTATTGGCAAATGAACCAAGTGGCAGAAGCTTTGGCAACAGATTTCGTTAAAAAGTCGTGGGCGTTACAGGTTCAGGGGGATACCTCACGAACTGAAATCCTAAAAAAACATAAAAAGCTCATAGACCAAGGTAAAACAAGCGTTCTTTTTGGAACGGGTAGCTTTTCTGAAGGTCTTGATCTACCTGGCGAGCTGCTTGAAAACCTTGTTATTACCAAGATTCCTTTTGGTGTTCCTACCTCACCTGTAGAGCGGGCACATTCAGAATATATTGAATCTCGTGGCGGTAATCCGTTTATGCAGATTACTGTTCCAGAAGCGAGTAAAAAGCTTATTCAATCTGTGGGTAGATTGCTGCGTAAAGAACGAGATTCTGGTAAAGTCACGATCCTTGATAGACGCATAGTCACGAAGCGATACGGAAAGTCCCTACTCGATTCGCTACCGCCTTTTAAAAGAACAATAAAATACTAATTTTTCTACCCTCGTGGTAGTTATGGGTCTGCCATCGCTAGGCCCTTGCATTCACAACCCAGCATGACTAATCCCTCGATTCTTCATGTGGCTGCCCGAACAGCCGATAACGAGAACACTAGCTATTTATGGAAATGATTGAGCCAACCATGTTGGTCATACTTGCCTTGGTTGCATTTGCTGCAGGCTTTATTGATGCTGTCGCCGGTGGCGGAGGAATGTTAACGGTACCAGCTTTGCTATCGCTTGGTTTACCACCACACATTGCACTCGGTACTAATAAGCTGGCCGCAACATTCGCCTCATCAACAGCCGCTTTTACTTACTATCGCAAGAAGCTGTTCAAACCTGAATGTTGGGTCAGTGCTTTCATATCTACTTTAATAGGTGCAACAATCGGCACCCTGACTGTTGATGCCATAAGCACAGAGTGGTTAGAGAAGGTATTACCGCTAGTCATTCTTGCGGCAGCGGTCTATACCATTTTTCATAAGACTCCAGATGTGAGCCATAATGTGTCTCCTAAACCGTGCCCGGTACTCAAGAGAAAGCAAAAGTACCAAGGATTCATTCTCGGCTTTTATGATGGTGTTGCAGGCCCAGGAACCGGCGCTTTTTGGACTGTGAGCTCGATGGCGCTTTATCGTCTTAATATCTTACTTGCTTCTGGTCTATCTAAAGCCATGAACTTTACCAGTAACTTTACGTCTTTGGTGACCTTCGCAATTCTTGGTCATATTGATTGGGTTCTTGGTTTAACTATGGGTCTTTGTTTGATGGCTGGAGCATTTGTTGGGGCACATTCTGCTATTCGTTTCGGTGCTACATTTATACGACCTGTTTTTGTTACTGTTGTAAGCGTACTTGCGATTAAGCTGGCTTACGAAGCTTGGTTTGTAACCTTATAGCCCAGTCGCCCAAGGTAAGTAAAATGAATCATTTCTCTAAATTAAAAAGCGTCATTGATACCTTAATTGGCCATTGCTCGCAGGTTGATAAATCTCGAGGGGCTTATCATCAAGCCTTGTTCGATAGAACCTTGTTTAAGTGCAGCTCTTCTATTTTACTGCCCTACGCACTCGAAACTCAGGCAACATACAACACTATTCTTCGAGAACAAGCGACAAACCAACTTACTGCTTCTCGGGCCAACTACCTGACAGAAAAACTCACTAATCAGATAGCTGCAATCCAAAGAGAACTAGCCAACCATGATTTAAGGTTAGATCGAAAAAGTAAGTCAGGAAAAAACCTTAACGACCTATACAACGAACTCGCTCAGCACCAAGATTGGCAAAAGCGACTGGTCGATTTAGTACGAGTACGCAAGTTAGCGTTTGATTCTGCGCCTCGCCACAGTAAGAAAAAAGCGGACGAGGCTTGGCAATTAGCAAAAGAACGATTAGAACGCTGCGAAGACTCAATGAAAAATATTGAGAGACTGATTAACTTAGAGAACCCCAAGCGAAATGAACACTGATAACCCATCATCACCACTGGATAACGCCCCAGAAGAAGTTAAGTTAGCTGTCGACCTGATCTATCTGCTCGAAAGCAACGAAATCGACCCAAAGGTTGCGTTAGAAGCAATTAAGATTGTCCAACAAGATTTACAAGCCAAACTAGCATCTAGCATCTAGCA
>NZ_JBFRLX010000148.1:0-4377 GCF_041470165.1 Vibrio sp. 10N.286.46.A8 | reverse complement strand
AACAATTTGATCAATAAGGTTTTTTGTAAACTTTGAATTACATACTCTAAAATTTAATCTCCCTATAAAACTTGTCATAAGCCGAAATGCTCTTCCAATCTTGATTCGCAACACATGGCATTAGCGTGTTGCATATAGACTTCCTATAAAGCCGTTGGGAAGAAGGAGTTTATATTAAAATCAGGAACGAAAAATGAACCAACAACGTCAACTAAGCTGGAAAATAGCAGCTATTCTAGGTACATCTTTTGGCTTTAATGCACACGCTGCAGAAATGGTCAGGGTCGATAATGATGCATTACTACAACAAAGCCTCGTCGCTCAGTCGAAGAGTATTGCTCCACTTGAATTAGGTTTTTCTGAAGTTAAACGGGTGGTACTGCCCAATGGAAAAACGAAAGTCCGCTATCAACAAACTCACCGAGGTTTACCCGTCTTTGATACCTCCGTTGTCGCCACCCTTTCCAAGAACCAACCCACTCAGGTGTTCGGCTCAATGGCACAAGGGATCAGTGGAGACCTATCCAGCATTGCACCAAAGCTGAATCAGGAGCAAGCGATTGAAGCCGCACTGTCTGCTCATCGCACGTTTACTGTCGGCAAAAAGTCGATTGAAAATAAAAACGCGAAACTGATGGTGAGATTGGATGAGAACCAAGTCGCCCAAGTGGTGTACCTGGTCGATTTCTTTATCGCGTCCTCAATGCCAGAGCGCCCTTTCTACTTTATTGATGCCACGACTGGCGATGTACTCCAAAAATGGAATGGACTAAACCACGCTAAAGCATTAGGTACTGGCCCAGGTGGCAACCTCAAAACCACTCGATATGAATATGGCAGTGACTTCCCTAGCTTTCCTATCGACAAAACAGGCACAACTTGTAAGTTAGAAAATGAATCAGTTAAGACAGTCGATTTGAGGAACGGAACGTCTGGCAGCGCAGCCTACAGTTACAACTGTGCCGACGGCACCAACTACACCGATCATAAATACATTAACGGGGCTTACTCGCCTCTTAACGATGCGCACTATTTTGGTAATGTCGTATTCGATATGTACAAAGAGTGGATGAACACGTCGCCTTTAACTTTCCAGCTGACGATGCGCGTTCATTACGGTACCGATTATGAAAACGCCTTTTGGAATGGCTCATCCATGACATTTGGGGATGGCAAAAACACCTTTTACCCATTGGTCGATATCAACGTGAGTGCTCACGAGGTTAGCCATGGCTTCACTGAGCAAAACTCCGGCCTTGTGTACCAAAACATGTCGGGCGGTATCAATGAAGCCTTCTCAGACATTGCGGGCGAAGCCGCTGAATACTACTTACGTGGCAGTGTGGATTGGGTGGTCGGAAGCGATATATTCAAATCAGAAGGTGGCTTGCGTTACTTTGATCAACCTTCAAAAGATGGTCGCTCGATTGACCACGCCTCGCAATACTACGATGGCTTGAACGTTCACTTATCTAGCGGTGTTTATAACCGCGCCTTTTACCTTTTAGCGAACAAGTCTGGTTGGAATGTACGTAAGGGTTTTGAGATCTTCACAGTCGCAAATCAACTGTATTGGACGGCAAACAGTACCTTTGATGCCGGTGCTTGTGGCGTAGCGAAAGCCGCAGCAGACATGGGCTATGTGGTTGCCGATGTTGAAGATGCTTTTAATACCGTCGGCGTTAATGCAAGTTGTGGTGTCACGCCTCCAACTGGCAATGTATTAACGAAAGGCACACCGATTTCGAACTTAAGTGGAAACCAATCCTCGAAGAGCTTCTACACGTTCACCGTTGATTCTGCATCCAACGTGACGGTTTCAATGTCTGGAGGTTCCGGCGATGCCGACCTTTATGTGAAATCGGGCAACAAGCCGACAACCTCAAGTTACGACTGTCGCCCTTACCGTGCAGGAAACAATGAGCAGTGCAGCGTGAGCGCTCAACCGGGTGTGACCTATCATGTGTTACTGCGCGGATACTCGAACTACTCAGGCCTAACGTTACGTTTAGATTGAGTTAGAGCAAGCCTCTCAAACAAGTTGTAAAATCGAGAACTAGCGGTTAACCGCGAGATAAAAACCTACTCACTTTGAGTAGGTTTTTTTTATGATACACCCTAGTAGTTAATAATATTGTAAGTTATTTACTGATACGTTTATTAATTTATAAATATCAAGGTTACTTAGGCATTGTTTTATAAAAACAGTTTAAATTGAGATCCTGTGCTGCACAACGAAACAAAAATAACTGACTAACTTTTGAACACATTCACGTTACTGATAGGTTAATCCTTATAGGGCAAATGCTCTATTAATGATAAAAACTAAAATAAGGATTATTTATGAGACCATCTTTTCCTATCAGTATGGTGCTTGCAACGACAGTGGTTGGCTTCCAGTCTTATGCGCAAAATATTGAGACAACTGATTCATTAGGTATTGCAGAAAGTAGCGCAGCGCAAAAGCAATCTCTGGCGTTACAAATCAGCGAGCGTTATTCCGATCTTGAGCTCTCCTTAAAAGCTCAGATCTCAGAAAAGAACTTATCCGCGCCTGTAGATAAATTGAGCTCTACTCAGCCCTACTCTGCATTTTCAAGCCGGATGCAGAAAGCGGATCTTGGTTATCGCAAGATGAAAGGGATCAACGACTTCAGCGACTCTGTGTTAGAGGTTCGCATGGCTGATGAAGCGATGATCGAAGCTTGGAAGAATGGTGAAAACCCGCTGTTTGCATTTGAACCATCAGGCGATGATTCGAATTGGCAATACATTGAAGCGTATGACGTGTACGGACAGGTTCATGAACTAGACGTGTACCAAATGCCAGACGTTCCAGTGTTTGTGGTTGATAGTAACGGTGCTGAAGAGCTCAAAGCCGGCTTAATGGCAATGCAGGCAGAGATGCAAAAGCTGGGTACTACAACGCAAATCAATGCCGTTAGCGATACCAATGCCGACGAGAGTAAACCTCAAAAACCGTCTTTGATGAACAGGGCACGTCGCTCGATGGCCTTGTCGGAACCTGAGCCGTTGAATACCACACAATTAACCAAAATCCGTTTAGCCGTCGACCAAGAACCTTGGATCTCTGGTAAAGCGGAAATCTACGCTATCGTGACGGGTGTCGATTCAAGTCGTTTAGAGCCCCAGATCGACCTCGTTGAGATGCCTTATCTGGACTACGACAAACAAACGTACTACCCGAACCAGACCGTCATCTTCTGGCCTCGCTACCGTTGGGGCGCTGCAGACATGATCTTAATGGAACACGATGATGGCACAGACTACAAAGCGCTAGCAAAACTCTTGGTTCAAGCCGCAGAAGAGATACTGAAGATGATTCCTGATCCAGAAGTTCAGGGTTACGCGATCATCCCTCAGATCACAGGCAAGATTATCGATGTGATTCCTGATGGCGTATTAGTGAATGATGATGACTTCGTGGATGTGTACTACACCTTAATGCAGAACACGCCTTATGTAGATCGTCCGGGCGCAGGCGGAAATGCTGTCGCATCGTTTGCACCAGTCACGATTTCACCAACAGAGTAAGTCGTTTCTTATTCAGTTAGGGCTTAAACGCTAGGCCCTAACTCTTCATTATCGAAGGTAAGTCAAACACAAGAGACCTACTCAGAACCTAATTACAGGGAGTAATCAAACACAATGATGTCTTCTAAAAGCGGACGAAACACATCTTTCAGCGCATCATGCTCAGGGTGCGGAAGGTAATTCTGGCGGCCTTCTTCATCGGCGAATGTCATTAACACCGAGTGGGTATAACCTTGATTCTTGTTTTCAGGGCTGTCATTTAATCCCCATTCTACTGAAGTGACCCCTTCAACCTTGTTTGGCATCGCTTCAAACAGCATCTTTAGTTTTTGAACCTCTGAAGCTTCAGCGTTTTCTTTAAACTTAATCAGTAGAATATGACGAATCATTCCCGTTTCTTTTTGAGTCATTCCTTGTCCTTTCGAGTCGTTCGCTTACTGGTTTGTAATGCTTAACCAACACCCAATAGCGATCTAAAGTTAGAGAACAACAAAATGCCACACGTTACACAACATGCCAAGGCTAGATCGCTAGAGTTTATAAAATGCTCCACAACCCAATAACGAAAAATGCTGCACCCAAGGGCGCAGCATTTCTCATGACAATGGTAAGCACATCTTTAACGTTAATCACGACGACCTGTAAGCTGGATCGTTTGGTCTTGATCTACGTTCTTTTGGAATTGGATTCCGCCGT
Source organism: Vibrio sp. 10N.286.46.A8 (assembly GCF_041470165.1). NCBI lineage: Bacteria > Pseudomonadati > Pseudomonadota > Gammaproteobacteria > Vibrionales > Vibrionaceae > Vibrio > Vibrio sp. 10N.286.46.A8. The sequence continues at coordinate 126 of NZ_JBFRLX010000148.1, read as the reverse complement.
TAGACGCTTCATTTCTTCCTTCCAGTGTTAAGTCAGATTCAACACGCTCAGCCTTTACTTGATTACCTTCGCTTCTTGTCATGTCGATAGTCCCTGTATACGTACCGTCGGCAGCAAAAGCCGTGT
>NZ_JBFRLX010000147.1:0-24604 GCF_041470165.1 Vibrio sp. 10N.286.46.A8 | reverse complement strand
GCAAGGCAAAAACACTTTAAACAAAATTTACCGTCAGCTCATGGTTTTGTCCAAAATTTGACGAAAAATGTAAGAAAGCATGGGGAAAAAATCCAATTATTGGAAATTCACCTTCCAGAAAAGCAACAAGCCAGAAGGAATCCTTCTGGCTTGTTTAGATCTAAATGGTATTTAAACCGCTTTTACTTGAATCACATCACCTGCGATCAAGTTAGCTTCAGAGGCGGCTTTCAGCATTTTAGTACGCTTGGTTCTATCAATAACATCACCAACCAGCTGACCACATGCGGCATCAATATCATCACCACGAGTTTTACGAACCGTAACTGTGTAGTTGTATTCCATCAGCGTTTTTTGGAAGCGATCAATACGAGAGTTGCTTGGCTTCTTATAAGGCGAACCCGGATAAGGGTTAAATGGAATCAAGTTGATCTTACAAGGCGTATCTTTCATTAACTCAGCAAGTTCACGAGCGTGGTCCATATCATCATTTACATGATCCAACAGAACGTACTCAACCGTTACTTTGCCGCGGTTAGCATTTGAAGATGCAATGTAGCGACGAACCGATGCAAGGAAGTCTTGGATATCCCAACGGTCGTTGATTGGCATGATTTGGCTACGTAGTGCATCGTTTGGTGCGTGTAGAGAAATCGCCAGAGCGACATCGATGTTGTCTGTCATCTGATCAAGACCAGAAACAACACCAGATGTTGATACTGTTACACGACGCTTAGACAGTGAGAAACCCAGATCATCAAGCATCAGCTCCAATGATGGAATTAGGTTCTTCATGTTCAATAGAGGTTCACCCATACCCATCATTACGACGTTAGTAATTGGACGACGACCCGTTTCTTTCTCTAAACCGATTTCACGTGCTGCACGCCAGATTTGACCAACGATCTCTGAAACTTTCAGGTTACGGTTGAAGCCTTGTTGAGCTGTAGAGCAGAATTTACATTCAAGCGCACAGCCTACTTGCGAAGAAACACATAGCGTCGCACGGTCACCATCTGGGATGTATACAGTCTCAACGTCTTGGTCACCAACGCTCATCGCCCATTTAATGGTGCCATCCGCAGAGTGCTGAGCTTCAGAAACGATAGGTGCAACAATCTCACAGCGATGCAGCAGTTTCTCACGTAACTTTTTGTTGATGTTGCTCATTTGTTCGAAGTCATCGACACCGAAGTGATAAATCCACTTCATCACTTGCTCTGCTCGAAACGCTTTCTCATTCAGTTCTTCTGTGAAAAATTTACGAAGACCTTTACGATCAAAATCGAGTAGATTGACTTTAGCTGTGGTCATGATGCCTCTCAATGACGGAACAATAATTAAGGGCGCGAATTGTACAGCCTTTACGCAACTTCAACAAGCACTGTAAAACCTTGTGTTTACTAAGACATTCAAACTTAAGTGATTGAAATTTACACAGTCAAATTTACCTGCTTAAGTTCGGCCAATTCAAAGAGAGATTCCCGATTACGCTCCTCCGTCGCTTTCGGGAATGACGGGCTTTAACCACCTAATACTCATGCTTTTCTCCGACCTCCAGCTAACGCTGCTCGTTACCTTCTCAGCCTTCCAATTAACGCGACTTGTTCGTCATTCCAGAACCGAGGAACGAGGTATCTGGAATCTCCAATAGTAAACTCAGACTCCTGATATGCTCCTTCTTCACTCTCAGGAATGACACGAGAACTCACCAGAAATGAAAAAGGCTTCACCGAAGTGAAGCCTTTATTGAGACTTGCTGTTGTCTGCTTATTCAGCTGGACGCGGGCAAATTTCAGATTCTGGGAAGAAGAATTCGATTTCGCGAGCCGCAGATTCAGGGCTATCACTGCCGTGTACTGAGTTGTAACGCATGCTGATTGCGTAGTCAGCACGGATAGTGCCGCATGCCGCTTCTTCTGGGTTAGTTTTACCCATTAGTTCACGGTAACGAGCGATCGCATTTTCGCCTTCAAGTACTTGAACCATGATAGGACCAGAAGTCATGAACTCTTTTAGTGGTCCAAAGAACTCTTTACCTTCATGTTCTGCATAGAATCCACTTGCTTGCGCTTCTGTAAGAGAAACCATTTTAGCGGCAATAATCTGTAGGCCAGCTTTTTCAATGCGGTGGTAGATTTCACCGACAAGGTTACGCTTAACTGCATCCGGCTTAACAATTGAGAACGTTCTTTCTAGAGCCATAGGGATTCCTTCACTTCATTTTTTTGTTATTAAATACTGAAATTACTAAGATCATTCGATCTGAGTTTATGAATAAGCGGTATCGAAATACCGCTCACTCTTATTATTATTTTGCTTGGTCGATAAGAAGACGAGCCAGTGTACGAACACCCATACCGGTCGCGCCTGCAGCCCACTTATCACTTGATGACTTACGGTAAGTACCCGCGCAATCCATGTGAATCCAACCTTTTTTGTAGTCATCTACAAAGTAAGAAAGGAACGCAGCAGCTGTACTTGCACCCGGTGTGTAATCACCAGAGCTGATGTTTGAAAGATCAGCAAAGTTTGAAGGCAACATACCACGGTGGAAATCAGCAAGAGGCAATGGCCATAGACCTTCTTTCTCTTGGTTCGCAGCCGTTAGTGCTTGATGAGACAACTCATCATCAAAGCTCAATAATGCGTGGTAGTCGTTACCTAATGCATTTTTAGCCGCGCCGGTTAGCGTTGCACAGTCGATGATCAACTCTGGATTCTGAGCGCTTGCGAACATCAGGCCATCAGCTAAAACTAAACGACCTTCCGCATCGGTATTCATGATCTCGACAGTCTTACCATTTTTGTAAGTAATGATGTCGCCAAGCTTCAATGCACGACCAGAGATCATATTCTCAGCACAACATAAGATAAGCTTAATGCGCTTGTTCAGGCCACGTTCAATCGCTAGACCTAAACCACCGGTAATAGTCGCTGCGCCACCCATGTCAGCCTTCATTGCTGTCATGAATTGACCTGGCTTAATGCTGTAACCGCCTGAGTCGAAAGTGATACCTTTACCCACAAGACAAGCAAACACGGGTGCGTTTTCATCGCCGGTTGGGTTGAAGTCCAGTTGAAGCATTGCAGAAGTACGTTCAGAGCCGCGGCCTACCGCATAGATGCCTTCCCAACCTTCAGTTAGGAGATCTTTGTCTTTAACGATTTTCGCTTTAACAGTGCCTGCTGGTGCCACTGACTTGATGTATTCAGCTGCCATTGTCGCTAATTGACGAGGGGCAACTTCTTCAGCCGTTTTGTTGATGATGTCACGCGTCCAATCTGTCGCGCGGATACGTGCTTCCAATTCAACCTGATCAGCTTCAGCTAGAGTATCCCACTCCAATGCATTCTTTTTCTTTGGTCCACGGTAGCCTTGGTAAAAAGCCCAAACACTTTCTAGATCCCAGCCTTTACCGCTAAGTGCAACCAATGCGATACCTTGTCCGTCAAGCGTACGACCCGCACGTTGAACCGCGCCTAGATCGTGGCCTTCACCAATGTGAATTGTCGCTCCCGCTTCTGAGAACGATAAAATAGCTCTTGCTCCCCACTGAGGCTGGGCAGCTTCTTGACTTAAAAATACTGACATCTGTGTAGACATGATTTCTCCTTGTCATGAACCACTTTGAGTATGTGATTCTGATTGTTTTTTATTAGCGCACTGATGTTAGCATTATGTAGGAGGAAAATGTCATTTTGATAAAAAAACGGACCATAAGGTCCGCTTTTTTTAGTAAGAATTGTTAACTTGGCTGCGTTTTACATTGGACTGAACCAACCCGCGACCAAGTGATTAGACAAGAGGATTAATCCATCTCATCCATCCAGCACAATATAATGGCCTCTAGAATTTTCTCATTCGAGTGATTCGGCTCATCATCAAAATCTTCAAGATCTAGCACCCATTGATGCAAGTCCGTGAAGCGTACTGTTTTAGGATCGGTATCTGGGTATAAATCACATAGTTCAATCGCAATATCTCGCGAATCAATCCATTTCAAACTCATAACATTTCCTTATCTTTATCAGCGACGATTTGTCATCTTAGTGACTTATATTCTATGCCAGCTTTACTAACAGTTTTAGTCGAGCTTATTTCTTAATGCTCTTCAGAAGCTAAGTTCAACGTGTACTTTGGAATCTCTACAACAAGATCCGAATCAGCTACTTTAGCTTGGCAACCAAGGCGAGATTCCATCTCTAAACCCCATGCTTTATCTAGCATGTCGTCTTCTAGGTCATCACTCTCTTCTAAAGAGTCGAAACCTTCACGAATCACGACGTGACATGTAGTACATGCACACGACTTCTCACATGCGTGTTCAATACCAATACCGGCCTTCAATGCAACATCAAGAACCGTCTCACCAGTTTTTGCTTCTAAAACAGCGCCTTCTGGACATAGATCTTCGTGAGGTAAAACAATAATCTTTGGCATGTTTATCTATTCTCTAACTATTAAATATTATCGACTGACTGACCTGACAGTGCAGCTCGAATTGATTTATCCATACGACGAGAAGCAAAGTCTTGGCTCGCTTTGTCGGTATTCTTAATTTCTAGTTCGATGGCATCAGCGCTTTCGCCATTGCGCACTTCAATCAGTGCTTCAATAGCTTGTAGAAGGTGCTGCTTTTCTTGCTCATCAAGCAGCTCATCGCCATCAGCTTGCATTGCTGCAATAAGGCCTTCGATAACACGATCTGCTTCTACACGTTGCTCAGCTAGAGCACGCGCTTGCATGTCTTCTTTAGCAAACGTCATCGAATCTTTCAGCATGCTCGCCACTTCATTATCGCTTAAGCCGTAAGACGGTTTAACCTGAATTTCAGCTTGAACACCTGTGCTCTTCTCCATAGCAGTAACCGATAGCAGGCCATCAGCGTCTACTTGGTAAGTCACACGAATATGCGCCGCACCAGCCGCCATTGGTGGAATACCTTTTAGAGCAAAACGAGCCAATGAACGACAATCATCAACCATCTCACGTTCGCCTTGCACGGTGTGCACTGTCATTGCAGTTTGACCGTCTTTGAACGTGGTAAATTCTTGTGCGCGAGCAACAGGGATAGTGGTATTGCGTGGAATGATCTTTTCGACCAAGCCACCCATCGTTTCGATACCTAGGGAAAGAGGAATAACATCAAGCAGCAGCATTTCAGAGTCAGGCTTGTTACCGACTAAGATATCCGCTTGGATAGAAGCACCAATCGCAACCACTTCATCTGGGTTAATGCTGGTTAATGGCGTACGACCAAAAAAGTCACCCACCATTTCACGGACAAGCAATGTACGAGTTGAACCGCCGACCATCACGACTTCTAGAACATCATCCGCGTCAACTTCAGCATCTTTCAATGCACGACGGCACGAAAGCAGTGTTTTCTTAACCAGTGGCTTGATGATCTCTTCAAACTCTTCACGAGTTAATGAACCAGCCCAACCCAACACTTCAACATTAACGCTTTCAGCTTCAGATAAGCCAATCTTCGCTTCTGTTGCTGCATCTAGAAGAATACGATTCTGTTCTGCGGTTAGCTCTGATAAGCCCATTTGCTCTTGGAAGTGCTCTGCGATCAAGTGGTCAAAGTCGTCTCCGCCTAATGCAGAGTCGCCACCCGTTGCTAATACTTCAAAAACACCTTTAGACAGGCGTAAGATAGAGATATCAAACGTGCCACCGCCAAGATCATAAACCGCAATCACCCCTTCTTTACCTGAATCCAGACCGTAAGCAATCGCTGCCGCAGTCGGTTCATTAAGAAGACGTAACACGTGAAGACCAGCAAGTTGAGCCGCGTCTTTCGTACCAGCACGCTGTGCATCATCAAAATACGCAGGAACCGTAATTACGGCGCCAGATAACTCACCGCCTAGCGTAGACTCAGCACGTTGACCAAGCGCTCGTAGAATATCAGCAGAAACCTGGATTGGGTTCTTGTTGCCTTGTTCTGTACGGATCACAGGTAAACCATTATCACTTTCTTCAAACTGATATGGCAGAGACGGGTATCGCTGTTGAATATCTGACAGTGAACGACCGATTAATCGCTTAACTGAGATAATGGTATTTTTAGGGTCAGTCTGCGCGTTAGCACGAGCTTCATCGCCAGTGGTGTACGACTCTGACGTATAGTGAACAACTGAAGGTAAAATGCTTCGACCTTGTTGATCAACGAGTGTACTTGCCTCGCCACTGCGTACTGCAGCAACCAACGAGTTTGTTGTACCTAAATCAATACCCACAGCAAGCTTGTGCTTGTGAGGAGCGGCGCTTTGCCCTGGTTCTGCAATCTGAAGTAGTGCCATGGATGTGTCCTTGTTATACAAACTAGCCGATCAAACGATCTTCAACTAATTCGATTTCATTCTTTAATTTTGCAATAAACTTAAGCTTTCTTACTCGGTCTGCAGCTTCTAGCCAAGCTTCGCTTTCGAGTTCTTGTTGGATAGCGCTTAATTGTTGTTTATACATTTTGCTAACCTTGCCTTCAAATGCAAATAGCGCATCTTCGGGATCAGAACTGTCTGCGATATCTTCTAGCTCTTCACGCAGTTCCATTTGCTCCATCAGGAACATCGGATCTTGCATGGTTTGTTGTTCGCCACGAATGTCTTCACCGTGTTGAACTAGCAGGTATTCTGCTCGGCTGATTGGATTCTTCAATACCTGGTACGCATCGTTGATCTGTGCCGCTTTTTGCACGGCTAATAAGCGGTCACGCTCAGAAGCTATCGCAAATTTATCAGGATGGAATTGGCGTTGCAGATCTCTAAACTGAGAAGAAAGAAGGCTACCATCCAGTTGAAACTGAAGTGGTAGCCCAAATAATTCGAAATGATTCATGTAAAGGTGGTCCTAAGTTTAGGCTCTTTGTTCAGAGCCTAATTTTATTCTTCGCTTACAACGCTTAACGATTCAAGCGTTTAAACATTGAAGCTCTCACCACAACCACATTCGCCTTTCGCGTTCGGGTTGTTGAATTCAAAACCTTCGTTTAGGCCTTCTTTTACATAATCAAGCTCAGTACCATCTAGGTATACTAGGCTCTTTGGATCAATGATGACCTTAACACCTGAATGCTCAAACACTTCGTCTTCTTCGTTAAGCTCGTCAACGAATTCCAGTACATACGCCATACCCGAACAGCCAGTAGTTTTTACTGCTAAGCGTAACCCGAGACCTTTACCACGGTTATCTAGGAAAGCTTGAACTCGGCTTGCTGCCGTATCTGTCATGGTGATGGCCATACTACAACCTTGTGTTTTATATAAATTGAGAACTCAGGGGGAGCACAAAGGATGCTCCCAAATATTACTTTTTTATCGACGTAATTACGTTATTGAAGCGATTAGTGCTTCTTTTTGTAATCCGCAACAGCTGCTTTGATTGCATCTTCAGCAAGAATTGAACAGTGAACTTTCACTGGTGGCAACTCAAGCTCTTCTGCGATTTCAGAGTTTTTAATAGCAGCTGCTTCATCAATACTTTTACCTTTAACCCACTCAGTTACTAGTGAGCTAGAAGCGATTGCGCTACCGCAACCGTAAGTCTTGAATTTTGCGTCTTCAATAATACCTTCTGCAGATACTTTGATTTGCAGTTTCATTACGTCACCACAAGCCGGTGCGCCAACCATGCCGCTACCTACACTTGGGTCTTCTTTATCAAACGAACCTACATTACGTGGGTTTTCGTAGTGATCAATTACTTTTTCGCTATATGCCATGATAGTTACCTCGAATCCTCTATTTCCGTGAGATTAGTGATGAGCCCACTCAACAGTGTTCAAATCAATCCCTTCTTTATACATATCCCATAGAGGAGACATGTCGCGTAATTTGTTTACCGCTACACGGATTTGTGCAATCGCGTAGTCGATTTCTTCTTCCGTTGTGAAACGGCCGAATGAGAAACGTACTGAGCTGTGTGCCAGTTCATCGTTCAGACCAAGAGCACGTAGAACATATGAAGGCTCCAGGCTTGCTGATGTACATGCAGAACCTGATGATACCGCTAGGTCTTTTAAAGACATAAGCAGAGATTCACCTTCCACGAAAGCAAAGCTCACGTTTAGGTTGTGTGGTACACGTTGGTCTAAGTCGCCGTTTACGGTTACTGCTTCTAGATCTTGAACACCTTTCAATAGGCGCTCACGAAGTGCTAGTGCGTGATCGTAATCTTTCTGCATGTCTTGCTTAGCGATAGCAAACGCTTCGCCCATACCCACGATTTGGTGAGTAGCAAGCGTACCAGAACGGAAACCACGTTCATGACCGCCACCGTGCATTTGCGCTTCAAGGCGAATACGTGGCTTACGACGAACGAACAAAGCGCCGATGCCTTTAGGGCCGTATGCTTTGTGTGCAGACATAGAGATAAGATCAACTTTCATCTCTTTTACGTCTAGTGGGATTTTACCCGCAGACTGCGCCGCATCAACGTGGAAGATGATCTTGCGTGCACGACATAATTCGCCGATTGCACCGATATCTTGGATTACACCAATCTCGTTGTTTACGTGCATGATAGAAACTAGAACAGTATCTTCACGCATTGCAGCTTGAAGCTTGTCTAGATCAATGATGCCGTTTGCTTCTGGCTCAAGGTATGTAACCTCAAAACCTTCACGCTCTAATTGGCGGCATGGATCAAGAACCGCTTTGTGTTCTGTTTTGCACGTGATTACGTGCTTACCTTTCTTCTCGTAAAAGTGCGCAGCACCTTTGATAGCAAGGTTATCTGACTCTGTAGCACCTGACGTGAAAACAATCTCACGTGGGTCTGCATTTAGTAGATCGGCAATTTGCTCACGAGCATTATCTACTGATTCTTCTGCCTGCCAGCCGTAACGGTGTGAACGAGATGCAGGGTTACCGAAGTTACCGTCCATCGTCATGCACTGAACCATTTTTTCAGCAACACGTGGATCGACTGGGCATGTAGCTGAATAGTCAAAGTAAATAGGCAGTTTCATTTTCTACTCCAATGTAAAAACTGACCGCTAAGAGCGGGCATTAACACCGTGAGGTGCTGCACTAATCGTTGTAGTGCTCGTATTTTTATGTGCAAAACCATTATTAACCGCAAGATCGATATCTTGACGATCAGAAATCTCTAAAACTTCGTTATCTTTCATTAGCTCACCGAGCGTAATGTCGTTTAAGAAGCTGCTGATTCGGGAGCTTAAATCACGCCATAAAGTGTGAGTTAAACAACGAGTACCGCCTTGGCAATCTGCTCGACCGTGACACTTAGTTGCATCGACTGATTCGTCAACTGCAGCAATTACAGTTCCGACAGCGATGTCGCTCGCTTCAGCACCTAAACGGTAACCACCGCCAGGACCACGAACACTAGCAACCAAGCCAGCTTTACGTAACTTAGAAAAAAGTTGTTCTAAGTAAGATAACGAGATGCCTTGTCGCTCTGAAATATCAGCCAGAGGAACTGGGCTTTTTTGCGAATGCAGTGCTACATCTAGCATAGCTGTTACCGCATATCTTCCTTTAGATGTAAGTTTCATATCACACCGTATCCACATTGTTTATGTGGTTGGAATTTTCCCATACCCGACTAAATTGGTCAAGTATTTAGTTGACTATTTTAGTCAGGTATTCACCCTTAAGGTTTGTATGGGCTTTATTTGTCGTTTTTGCTCTTCTCAATTGAAGTCAAAATGCCGCGTAGAGTGTTGATCTCTTGCAGCTCTGGACGAGCTCGACTGAACAAACGACGTAGCTTATTCATCACCTGACCCGGCTTATCCTTAGAGATAAATTGGGTATCAATGATCACTTTTTCAAGGTGCTCATAGAACATTTCTAGTTCTTCGTGACGAGGGTACTCATCTTGTTGCTGCGGCTGGTACTGGCTCGCCACCATATCAAGGTGTGCTACACGCACTTCATAGCTAAGAGTCTGTACTGCCATTGCTAGGTTTAGTGAGCTGTATTCTGGGTTTGCAGGAATACATACATGGAAATGACACTTCTGAAGCTCATCATTGGTTAAGCCAGTACGCTCACGGCCGAACACTAACGCTACAGGGTGCTTTTGACCTTCAACTGCAAATTTTTGTCCACATTCACGCGGCTCAAGCATTGGCCATTCAAGCGTACGAGAGCGTGCACTCGAACCAACCACCAAACCACAGTCTTTTACTGCTTCATCCAGTGTAGAAACGATGGTCGCGTTTTCCGCGATGTCACCTGCACCCGCAGCCAGTGCTAAGGTCTGCTCGTCAACTTCACATTGAGGGTCTACAAGAACTAACTGACTCAAACCCATCACTTTCATTGCGCGAGCTGCTGATCCGATATTTCCCGAATGAGACGTACCAACCAGAACGACTTTTACATTGTCTAACATGCTATATGACACCACTTTAAAAATAATCGCGAGATATTAACACATAGCTAAGTAAAATGGTCAGACCCTTCTCGGAATGTGAAATCAAGAGTTCAAAAAATAACCACTTCCCTTTTGGGGAAACTTTGGTATACTCGCCGCCGCTTTAAACTGTTCTTTAACATCTTGTGGGAAAAACCATATGCATCCAATGCTAAACATTGCGATACGCGCTGCGCGTAAAGCTGGCAACCATATTGCTAAATCTCTAGAAACAACTGATAAGATCGAATCGTCTCTAAAAGGTAACAACGATTACGTTACTAACATTGCTCAAGAAGCTGAGTACATGATCATTGAGACAATCAAATCATCTTACCCAGAGCACAGCATTATTTCTGAAGAGTCAGGCCTAACTGAAGGTAAAGATTCTGACGTACAATGGATCGTTGACCCACTAGATGGCACCAACAACTTTGTAAAAGGTTTCCCTCACTTCTCTGTATCTATCGCTGTTCGCATGAACGGTCGTACAGAAGTTGCTTGTGTTTATGACCCAATGCTAAACGAGCTATTCACAGCTCAACGTGGCGCTGGCGCTCAACTTAACAACGCTCGTATGCGTGTTACTCAACTAAAAGACCTTCAAGGTACTGTTCTAGCGACTGGTTTCCCATTCAAGCAAAAACAACACTCTGAATCTTTCATGAAGATCATCTCTGGTCTATTCGTTGATTGTGCTGATTTCCGTCGTACTGGTTCTCCAGCTCTTGACCTATGTTACCTAGCAGCTGGCCGTGTTGACGGTTACCTAGAACTAGGCCTTAAGCCATGGGATCTAGCAGCTGGCGATCTAATCGCTCGTGAAGCTGGTGCTATCATGACTGACTTTGCTGGCGGCACTGATTACATGACGTCTGGTAATGTTGTTGCTTCAAGCGCGCGTGGTGTTAAGTCTATTCTTAAGCACGTTCGTGAGAACTCTAACGAAGGTATGCTGAAGTAATTCAGACCTTGCGTTAATGCTCTTTAGTTAAGAGCAGAAGATTTTCAAAGCCTCGCTATGCGGGGCTTTTTTGTATCCGAGATACGAGATACGACCAAAATGTCGGTTAGTTACAGTGAGCACAAATCACTGCTCTGTAAGCTGTATTTAGATCGCCACTAGATAGTGACTTAGCTACTTTGGCACTTGGTATTGGTATTGGCAAATACGGCAATGTGCAATCGGATACAAAAGCTAACCCACAATATACAGACATAAAAAAACCGCTAGTTGCCCAGCGGTTTTTTTGGTTTAGCGAAAGTTGTTAAGCCGCGGCCTAAGGCATTTCGTCAAACTCTTCACCTTCTTTGTCCACTTGTGGTGGCATTAGGTGTTCACGCGTAATACCCAACTTCATAGCTAGTGCAGATGCAACGTAGATAGAAGAGTAAGTACCAACGGTAATACCCAGTAGAAGTGCAGTCGCAAAGCCGTGAATCATAGCGCCGCCCTGAACGAACAGTGCGATAACTACGAATAACGTGGTACCAGAAGTGATCAATGTACGGCTCAATGTTTGTGTGATTGAGCTGTTCAGCACTTCAGGTGCCTCGCCTTTACGCATCTTACGGAAGTTCTCACGAATACGGTCAAATACCACTATGGTATCGTTGAGGGAGTAACCGACTACCGTTAGCAAGGCTGCTACGATGGTAAGGTCGACCTCAATTTGCATTAGAGAGAACACACCTAGTGTGATGATAACGTCGTGCGCTAGGGCTAATACAGCACCTGCAGCTAATCGCCATTCAAATCGTACGGATACGTAGATCAAGATACAGATCAGAGAAACAAGGATAGCAAGGCCACCAGCTTCTGTTAATTCGTCACCTACGTTAGGACCAACGAACTCGATACGACGCATCTCAACTTGCTCACCAGTACCATCTTTAATTGCAGACAGGATTTGGTTACCAAGCGTTTCGCCCGCAACACCATCACGTGGACGTAGACGAACCATTACCTCACGCGCAGAACCAAAGTTCTGTACCGTAGCATCACCAAAGCCTTCAGCTTCTAGTGCGCTTCGAATGTCAGGCAGATTTGCTGGCTCCTCAAAACCCACTTCAATCAGGGTACCACCAGTAAAATCTAGACCCCAGTTCAACGATTTCGTTGTTAGGGTGAAGATAGCAGTACCAATCATCAAGATTGAGAATAAAAAGGCAACCTTTGACCAACGCATGAAGTCGATCATTTTGTCTGCTTTTAGAATCTGAAACATATTAATTCCTAGCCTTAGATCGACAGTTTCTTAACGCGTTTGCCGCCATACATCAGGTTCACGATACAACGTGTTCCGATAATAGCTGTAAACATTGAAGTCAAGATACCAATTGATAACGTTACCGCGAAGCCTTTAATCGCACCTGTACCGACAGCAAATAGAATGATTGCTGTTAGTAGTGTGGTGATGTTGGCATCGGCGATTGTACTAAATGCGTTTGCATAACCTTGGTGAATCGCTTGTTGTGGACTACGTCCATCTCGAAGTTCTTCACGTATACGCTCAAAGATAAGAACGTTGGCATCGACTGCCATACCGACCGTCAATACGATACCGGCAATGCCTGGTAGCGTCATTGTCGCGCCAGGAATCATCGACATCACACCAATAATCAACACTAAGTTAGCCATCAGAGCGACGTTCGCAATCAAACCGAAAGTACGGTAGTAAAGCAGTGTAAACAGCATTACTGCAGCCATACCCCAAACCATCGCCATGATACCCATATCGATGTTTTGTTGACCCATAGATGGACCAATCGTACGTTCTTCTACAATCGAGATAGGCGCAATCAATGCACCTGCACGTAGTAGAAGTGCCAAGTTATGAGCTTCAGCCGTTGAGTCGATACCTGTAATACGGAAGTTACGGCCAAGCGCAGATTGAATCGTCGCTTGGTTAATCACTTCTTCGTGCTTGCTTAGGATCACTCGGCCTTCAGGTGTTTTACGACCGCTGTCTTTATACTCTGCAAATACGGTTGCCATTAGCTTACCGATATTTTGACGAGAGAATGTAGACATCTTGCTACCACCTTCGCTGTCTAGCGAGATGTTAACTTGTGGGCGACCATATTCATCAACACTTGAGCTTGCATCTGTAATGCTAGAACCGCCTAAGATAACGCGTTTCTTAAGTACTACAGGACGACCATCACGGTCTTGCTTAATTTCACTACCAGCAGGAGCACGGCCAGAAGCTGCAGCGGCCAAATCGGCACTGCTGTCCACTTCACGGAATTCAAGAGTCGCGGTTGCGCCTAAAATTTCTTTAGCACGAGCCGTGTCTTGAACACCTGGCAATTCCACTACGATACGGCTAGCACCTTGACGTTGAACCAAAGGCTCAGCAACACCAAGTTCGTTAACACGGTTACGTAGAATAGTAATGTTTTGCTCTACCGCATAATTGCGGATTTCTTGAAGACGAGTTTCAGTGAAGTTAGCAATCAAAGAGAAACGACCGTTAGATTCTGAATCTACGAACGTCATATCTTGGTGCTTAGATTGCAGAAGCGATTTCGCTTCAGCAAGCTGCTCTTCGTTACGCAGAATCACTTCAACCGCATCTTTACCCGATGGGCGAATAGCACGGTAGCGGATTTTCTCTTCACGAAGTTCACTGCGGAACGCTTCTTCTTGTTGGCCAACCAGTTTTTGCATCGCAGCGTCCATATCCACTTCCATTAAGAAGTGAACACCACCACGTAGATCAAGACCCAGTTTCATTGGTGCAGCACCAATAGATTCAAGCCAATCAGGAGTTGAAGCCGCTAGGTTTAAAGCTACGATAACGTCATCACCGAGTGCTTCTGTGATGATATCACGGGCACTGATTTGCGTATCTGTATCGTTAAATCGAACAAGAATGGAACCGTTTTCGAGAGCAACGGATTTAGTAGAAAGGTTTTCTGCTTCAAGAGCATTGGTGACAGCATCCAGCGTAGACAGATCTACAGAGGCGCCACGCGCCCCTGTAACTTGAACTGCCGGATCTTCACCGTATATATTTGGAAGTGCGTACAACGCAGCGATAGCGATGGCAAACATCACCATCAAATACTTCCATAACGGATAACGGTTTAGCACAGCGAGGATCCTCTAGCTGTTTATAGTGATTTCAGAGTACCTTTTGGTAGCACTGCTGTAACGAAGTCTTTCTTGATAACGACTTCGTTGTTTGCGTTCAGTTCGATAGCAACGTAGTCGCTGTCTTCAGCAATCTTAGTGATCTTGCCGATTAGGCCGCCGCTTGTAAGAACTTCATCACCTTTGCCCATAGAAGACATAAGGCTCTTGTGCTCTTTAACACGCTTAGCTTGTGGACGGTAGATCATGAAGTAGAAGATCACAGCGAACATACCTAGCATGATAAGCATTTCGAAACCGCCGCCTGCTGGTGCACCTTCTGCTGCTGCGTGAGCTTGAGAAATAAACATTTAAAACATCCTCTATTATATTTTCGTAATTGTTTGTCTAATTGGGTCGTATCCCTTTATTTTCAAGCCCCATCACTCGGAAGAGAGATAGGGCTCGCAAAAAAGAAATACTAAGATTCTTTACCTAGTGGTGGCACTTCACGCCCCATTCTTGCGTAGAACTCTGCAACGAACTCTTCAAAGCGGTCTTCATCGATAGACTGACGAATGTCTGACATTACTCGTTGGTAGAAACGCAGGTTGTGAATCGTGTTCAGTCGAGCACCTAGGATTTCGTTACAACGATCCAAATGGTGTAAGTACGACTTGCTGTAGTTCTTACAAGTGTAACAGTCACAATCTGAATCTAGTGGTGTTGTATCGGTTTTATGCTTCGCATTACGGATCTTGATCACACCTTCCGTTACAAACAGGTGGCCATTACGTGCATTTCGCGTTGGCATAACACAGTCAAACATATCGATACCGCGACGAACACCTTCAACCAAGTCTTCAGGTTTGCCTACACCCATTAGGTAACGAGGCTTATCTTCAGGCAGTTGAGGACATGTGTGCTCAAGAATGCGGTGCATATCTTCTTTTGGTTCACCTACTGCTAGACCACCTACTGCGTAACCGTCAAAGCCAATTTCTGTTAGGCCTTTAACGGATACATCACGAAGGTCTTCGTATACGCCACCTTGAACGATACCGAATAGTGAGTTCGGGTTTTCTTGCTTATCAAAGTGATCGCGTGAACGCTGAGCCCAACGAAGAGACATCTCCATTGAGTCTTTAGCTTCTTTGTGCGTTGCAGGATAAGGCGTACATTCGTCAAAGATCATTACAATGTCTGAACCTAGATCCTTTTGGATTTCCATCGACTTCTCAGCGTCCATGAAAATCTTGTCACCGTTTACAGGGTTACGGAAATGAACACCCTCTTCAGTGATTTTACGCGTTGCACCTAGGCTGAATACTTGGAAGCCACCTGAATCAGTCAAGATAGGACCTTTCCAGTTCATGAAATCGTGCAAATCACCGTGCAGTTTCATGATTTCTTGACCAGGACGTAGCCATAGGTGGAATGTATTACCTAATAGGATTTCAGCACCTGTGTCTTTTACTTCTTCAGGTGTCATGCCTTTAACCGTACCGTAAGTACCTACAGGCATGAATGCTGGGGTTTCAACGGTACCGCGTTCAAACTGAAGTTGACCACGACGTGCGCCGCTATTAGTTTTTTTAAGTTCGTATTTTAATTTCACGAAGCCTCCAATATGCCAGAGAAACAATCTGACTGTTAATTCAGAACCTTAGGCCGAACAAAAGTTCAGTCTAGTGGGTTCTATGAGGAGCGGTCGCGTATTCCTTGCGAGAGATTAGACAGACACCCTGCCCGACTCCTAGCCTACTGCTAGCACCCGTAAATTCTGCTTATATCGTTTACAACCAGCTAAAATTAGCTCGCTTTCTTATTGATGAACATCGCATCACCGTAGCTGAAGAAACGGTATTCGCTCTTCACTGCGTGATCGTATGCGCCCATCACATTGTCATAACCAGCAAATGCACTCACCAACATAATCAGCGTTGATTCTGGTAAGTGGAAGTTGGTAATCAAGCAATCCACCAGCTGATATTCATAACCAGGGAAGATGAAGATTTCTGTGTCACCAAAGAAAGGAACTAACTCAGTGCCATTTTTCACTGCATCTTGAGCCGCACTTTCTAGTGAACGCACAGAGGTTGTACCAACGGCAATGATGCGTCCGCCACGTGCTTTTGCAGCAGCTACGGCATCCACCACTTCTTGCGGTACTTCAACGTACTCAGCATGCATGTGGTGGTCATTGAGATTATCGACTTTTACTGGCTGGAACGTACCAGCACCAACGTGAAGTGTCACGTAAGCAAACTCAACACCTTTTTCTTTCATGTCAGCCATTAGCTTATCATCAAAGTGAAGGCCTGCTGTTGGCGCAGCAACCGCACCCGGCTTTTCATTATAGACAGTTTGGTAGCGCTCTTTATCGGCGTCTTCATCTGGACGATCGATGTAAGGAGGCAGTGGCATGTGACCAACACTGTTAAGAATCTCTAAAACGCTTTGATCGGATGTGAAATGGATTTCAAATAACGCATCATGACGTGCCACCATTTCAGCTTCATACTCATCGTTCTCACCAAGGAACAATTTGGTACCCGGTTTCGGTGATTTAGAACAACGAACATGCGCAAGAATGCTTTTCTCATCCAGCATACGTTCAACCAACACTTCAAGCTTACCGCCTGATGCCTTGCGACCGAATACACGAGCAGGAATCACGCGAGTGTTATTAAAAACAACAAGATCGCCTGGCTCAACCAAGTCTAAAACGTCTTTAAACGAACCATCAGCTAGGTTGCCATTGTTGCCATCTAATTTAAGTAGGCGGCTTGCTGTGCGCTCCTCTTGAGGGTAGCGAGCAATGAGTTCATCTGGTAGGTCAAAGTGAAAATCTGAAACTTGCATGTGTCGAGTCTTGTCTTAGTTGATGATATTTATGCCGTTGACGAATATTAAGTCGAAGTTGCCGAACAATCGTTTCGGTAAGTAAATCGTTACCAGAAACACATCGTAAACATGACTAAAAATTTCGCAGTGGGCTAGTATAGGCACACGAGCCGCAATAGCAAGGTTTACAGCATTGGATTATTGTAAAGAGTCGTAAAATAATACGACCACTCCCCCTCATAAAAAAGCCAAAATTAGTTGCATGAAACTCACCCAAAAATGCGTTAGATCTCAGTTATTTTTTGGATAAAAAACTATAGTAATAGCAACAAATAAAAAAGAAGGAGGTCTGTATGATCAAGGTTGAAGATATGATGACTCGCAACCCTCATACCCTATTGCGCTCACACTCTCTGGCCGATGCAAAGCACATGATGGAAGCGCTTGATATCCGCCATATTCCGGTTGTTGATGCCGACAGACAACTACTTGGCGTCGTCACACAGCGAGACGTTCTTGCCGCTCAAGAATCTAGCCTACAAAACATCCCACAAGCTCAATCCTATACTCTTGCAACACCACTCAATGACATCATGCACAAGAGTGTTATGTCTGTAGAGCCGCGCGCAGGACTAAAAGAGTCTGCTGTTTATATGCAGAAACACAAAGTGGGCTGTTTACCTGTCGTAGAGAACCACGAACTCGTGGGCATCATTACAGACAGCGATTTCGTTACGATAGCCATTAACCTGCTAGAGCTACAAGAAGAAGCGGAACCGGAAGAGGTAAATTAACCACTCTTCACCAATAGACACGCTAAGGAAAGAGAGCGAATCCTTAGCGTTGCTGTACGTTATTACGAAGAATTTCAGGGCTACGTGAAATAGACGGAACTTTAGGTGTATGTCGGATAACGACTGTCGGTTCTAGCAACATAGCTTTTGGAAAAGACTCTCCGATTTGAATCAACTCCATCATCATATCAAAACCTAACAGCGCAATTTGATGTATTGGTTGCTTAACACTTGAAAAGCCCAATGACTGGGCAATAAATGTGTCATCAAACCCTACAATATCAACCCTTTCAAGCAGTTGACTGTCTACTGATTTTAACCCATTAAATAGATGACTAGCCGATATATCATCGGAACAAAATACAGCTTCCACTGGCGAAGAATTATCGACGATCAAGTGTTGGATATATTCTGTCAACGACTCCGTAGTATAGGGAGCTAACACATGTTTTTTATCCAACAGGATATCGCGAGACTTTAGTTCTGTTTGAAAACCAATAAAACGATCCGATTGAATATCACTGGCTCCAATAAAGCCAATACGACGATACCCTCGCTTAGCAAAATAACAGGCAACTTGCTCACCCCCGTGCTGGTGATGAGTTCCTATACTCGCAACAGTAGGGTCTGTCGCTGTCAACAATACGACAGGAAACGGTAGCTCACCTAATGGCTCTAGATGTTCTTTTTTCAACGAGCGAGGGATTAGAAAAACACCATCAACTTTATGGTTGATGCACTCCGAAAGAAACGTCTTCTCTAACTGTAAGTTATTCCGGCTATTAAACAACAGTATGCTTCGGCCATGCTTGTAGGCCTCTTCCTCAAGAACATCCACTAGCTGAGTAAAGAAAGGATTCGACATATTTCGCACAATGACAGCAAACAGCTTAGTTGGCTTTTTACGCTTCGCAGGCGGTTTCTGATAGTTCAGAGCTTCCATCGCACTAATCACAGACAGCTTTGCTTGCTCAGAGACACGCTCACTACCATTTAGCACCCTTGATACTGTCGCGATTGATACACCCGCACGTTTAGCAACATCCCTAATAGTCATGTTCACTCATTCTCTTTAACAATCTACCAACCCAATACATTAACCAAAAACATGTAACAAGACTTGGTGTTACATCACAAACAACTACAGATTTAGCCAATATTCACTCAGAACGACTGGAGAATTCGTCCTCACTATTTTATCAAATCGTCACCCTACCTATGATTTAAACCAAGCAACATGATTAGGTAAGCCATCGTGCAAGAACAAAAATACAAAACAATCAATTTAGCAACGACTAGTGAAATAACTAAGTTTACTGAAATAGAAAGATCATCAGAAATGAGACCTTTATTTCATATTACGCCTCCCCATGGTTTATTAAATGATCCAAATGGTTTTTGTTTTTTCAATAATCAATACCATTTATTTTACCAATGGTTTCCATTCGATACCTACCATGGAATGAAGCATTGGATGCATTTAACTTCTAATGACCTATTAAATTGGGAGAGGCATGGTTCTAAAATAACACCAAAAGAAAGCTATGAATCTCACGGAGCATATTCCGGCAGTGCTTTTGTAGAAAATAATAACGCTTATTTATTTTATACAGGAAACATTAAAAAAGGATCATCTCGAGATGCAAACCAATGTTTAGCATTACTCGATAACACTAATGCCGTCACCAAGTATAGTCCGAATCCAGTGATTAAGTCGGTTCCCAAGGGGTATACCGGGCATGTACGAGATCCCAAAATCCTTAAACACAATGAACACTATTACATGTTGCTCGGTGCACAGCGAGAAGCCGATCTATCAGGGGCAATCATCATATATCAATCGGATGACTTGCTCAGTTGGGAATTCAAAGGAGAATTAGATCTTCAGTTCTCAGGGGAATTCTTAACCGGTTACATGTTCGAATGTCCTGATCTATTAAACGTTGACGGCCATGACGTTTTAATTTTTTCACCGCAAGGTAGCAAGGCAAACGGAAGTCGATTCCATAACCGATTCAACGTTATCTATTGTTTAGGCAGCATCAACTTCGAAAAACTGACCTTTGAAGTTGAACACTGGGATGAATTGGACCGTGGGTTTGATTTTTATGCCCCACAAACTATGGCGAACACCCCAGATGAGCAAACTCTTATTGCATGGGCAGGGACCGATGAAGAACTACCAAGTCGCCAATTTGGCTGGGTTAACTGTTTAACATTGCCGAGAACACTATCAATTCTTAATCGTCGCTTATACCAACAACCGAAGATTTTGCAATCTGACTCTTTTAATAAGCGTCCATTGGAAATAAATAGAACCAATATACCCATTAAGTTAGAGCAACTTTCATTTTCACTCGATGTAAATGAGTTCAATGGAAATATAAAAATATCCATCGAAACTAAAAATAAGAAATTGTTATTCTCTATTAAAGACAGAGATATTCACTTAGATCGAAGCCAATATAACCACCATCCAGAAGATTGGGAATTTGGAAGCGTCAGACATCACAGAACAAATTATGACATAACGGATGTCAAATTTATATGTGACCAAAGCATCATTGAGATATACCTCAACAATGGACGAGATGTATTTACTTGTTTGTTTTTCCCTGAAAATGAAGAACACAGATTAAATATATTACAAAAAGAAGATACCGATATGGATATCAAACTTAACTACCTTACAATATAATAAAATGGTGAACAAAATGAATTATGACGCTACCGTAAACGAGATACTCGAGAGTATCGGGGGCATAGAGAACATCCGCAACGCAGAACACTGCGCCACACGCTTGCGCCTCATCCTAAAAGACAACGAAAAAGTTGATTCTGAAAAAGCAAAAGAAATTAAACAGATCAGCGGCTACTTTTATCAATCAGGTCAACACCAATTTATTATTGGCACTGGTACAGTCTCTCACGTTTATGACTCATTAAAGCACGCATTAGGCGGAGAGCTTGATAACTCAGATTTTAAACAAGATGCCTTCGCAGATATGACCATAAGTCAAAAAGTGGTTCGCACTCTCGCCGATATTTTGATCCCACTGATCCCAGCACTAGTGACCACCGGCTTACTGATGGGTTTACGTGGCATGATGCTGCATTCTGGCATGAGTTTCTCACCCGAAACGCTTGCCCTATTTAGCATGCTAACCGACACTGCCTTTGCCTTCTTACCCGTTTTAATCGCTTATTCTGCGGCAAAGAAATTC
Source organism: Vibrio sp. 10N.286.46.A8 (assembly GCF_041470165.1). Classification (NCBI taxonomy): domain Bacteria; kingdom Pseudomonadati; phylum Pseudomonadota; class Gammaproteobacteria; order Vibrionales; family Vibrionaceae; genus Vibrio; species Vibrio sp. 10N.286.46.A8. The sequence continues at coordinate 3,262 of NZ_JBFRLX010000147.1, read as the reverse complement.
GGTGGCAATGCTATTATTGCCATCGTTGTTGGTTTGATGATGGTCGCCCCACAATTACCTAATGCTTGGGCGGTAGCCTCTGGCGGTGCCGAGCCGATGATGGTCAACTTATTGGGAATCAACTTCCCATTAGTGGGCTACCAAGGCACTGTACTTCCAGCAATATTCGCAGGTTGGTTTGTCTCTTACTTGGAGCGTAATCTACGCCGCTTCATTCCAGCAAGTATGGACCTAGTCTTCACTCCATTTTTAACCATTACGATTGCCGTATTTGTCATCTTGTTTGGCTTTGGTCCGATTCTACAAAGCATTGAACACGGCTGTACTTCTCTAGTACGTATGGCGCTCGACCTACCTCTTGGTATTGGTTACATCCTTTATGGTGCCGTTCAGCAAATGATCGTGATCACCGGTCTACACCATGCTCTTGGTGTCATTGAGATTGGCTTATTAAATGAAACTGGTGTTAACCCACTGCAACCTCTTGGTACTGCTTCAATGGCAGGTCAATTTGGCGCTGCGATAGCCGTCGCGACTCTACTCAAAGATAAACTGAAAAAAGGTAATGCCTACAGTGCTTCGATATCCACACTATTTGGTATTACAGAGCCACTTCTGTTTGGTGTGAACTTACAATATGGAAAAGTCTTTGTCTTTGGCATGGTAGGCGGTGCTGTAGGTGGGCTTGTTACTTACTTACTCAACATCAGTGCAACCGGTATGGGCATTACCTTTATTCCAGGTATTCTTCTTTATTCGCAATCACTTTCTGCGGTCATTGGTTACCTAACCGTTATTGCTAGTGCATTTGCCACAGCATTTATGCTGACTCGCATCTATAACCCGGTTAAAAACGCTTAATCAACTTTGGGTGATTTGCTTCCCCCTAGGCAAGTCACCCATTTCCCACCTACTTATGCTCAGGTGGGCTTCTATATGAGGAAATAATGATGAATAAGGTATGGTTAACTGGCGATGCTGTGGTGGATTTAATTCCTGAGAGCGACTCTACCTACTTAAAATGTCCAGGCGGCGCCCCCGCAAACGTTGCGGTTGGTATTGCTCGTTTATCAGGCCAAGCTAGTTTTTTTGGCCGAGTTGGTAATGATCCATTTGGTCGTTTTATGTCAGAGGTTCTCCAAGAGCAAGGGGTTGATACGTCCCAACTCAAATTCGATGAAAAACACAGAACATCAACCGTGCTGGTCGATCTTGACCAAGATGGCGAGCGAACTTTTACCTTCATGGTAAAACCCAGTGCAGATCAGTTCATGACAGAAGATGATATCCCAACCTTTAATCAAGGTGAGTGGCTACACTGCTGTTCAATCGCATTAGCAAATGAGCCAAGCAGAAGTACAACGCTGAAAGCACTTAAAGCAATCAAATCAAAAGGAGGATTTGTTAGCTTTGACCCCAACCTAAGAGAAGAGGTTTGGCGAATCCCTGAAGAGATTCGTCCTATCGTTATGCAAGCCATCGCCTTAGCAGATGTGGTTAAGTTTTCAGAAGAAGAACTGCTTTTTCTTACAGAAAGCAACACATTAGAATCAGGAATAACAGCACTAGACCGATTGAAAATCCCAGTCACTTTGGTCACCTTAGGTGCTACGGGTTCGTTGATGATAGTAGATGGACAACGAGAGCACATTGCGAGTCAAAAAGTTCAAGCCATTGATACTACTGGTGCGGGAGATGCCTTTGTCTCAGGTCTACTCGCCTACCTCTCACAATACGAGGAATGGCATCAACCTGAAATCATTCGACAAGCAGTAATGTGGGGCAATGGCTGCGGGGCATTAGCAACAACCCAGAAAGGCGCAATGACCGCTTTACCAGAGAAAAGAAAGCTACTCACATCCCTAAATAAGCTTTAACCCAACAATATAAATAGCCTAATAATCAAGCTATTAGGCTATACCAAACCGAACTTTCCTACTCCATGACTTTGTAATACAAATTAAAGATGCGTTAATCATACGGAAGAGGCCTAAACAATAACTCTCAGCTGATGTGAAACCAGACGAGCAACAAGCAAAATCCAATAATATCAACAACCTATTTACCCATCATTCTTAGGCATCAAAATATAGTGGATACATACTATTTATTGATATATTTATCGTTAGAATCATGTAAGAATTTGTTAAGAATAAAAACAAGCTGCCTTACTAGGAATGATATTTATGAGTTTAAAGAAATTGCTGTCCTTAGGTTTTGGCGTGATTCTCGCGCTAATTTTGGTTATTTCAGTCGTTGCTTCATTACGCTTTTATCAATCGAGTGATGGGTTTAACACCTACCGCTCTCTTGCAATAACAAGTGTCTCAACAGGTCGAATCCAAGCCAATATACTGGAAGCTCGTTTATCTGCACTTAAATATATTAAAAACCCTATTCCGTCACATGCTTCTGAACTGAATAGACGTATCACCGCATCAAATCAATTGATAGATGAAATATTAGACTCTCATCTTGACGATCTACACAAAAATGAATTCCTAACGATAAAGAAGCAGCTTGATCAATATAGCCAAGGCTTTAACAAGGTTGTTCAACTTGTTAATACTCGAAACAACCTAGTTCAAGAGGCCTTAGACCCATCAGGGGTCAATATGCGTGAGGCAGTGACTAACCTAATGACCCAGGCTTCAGCTGAAGAAGATTTAGAAGTTGCTGTCAGTTCAGGACAGCTTCAGCAGCATGTATTGCTATCAAGATTGTACGCTTCTAAATTTCTGACGAGCAATAAAACAGAAGATGCTCAGCGTGCTGAAAAAGAGTTTGCCTCTGCCGCACTACTTGCAGAAACAATCGAATCTCAACTCATGTCGATGGAACAAATCAACTACTTAAACGATTTCACTAGTGCCTTCAAAATTTACCGCAACACATTTTCAAAGATCGTTGACACTATAAACACGCGAAATGGCATCATTTCAGGGACTCTTGATCTTGCTGGTGTTAATGCAGCAAAAACAATTGAAGAGATAAAGCTATCAACAAAGTCAGAGCAAGACTCTGTCGGGCCTAATATGGTCGAGCGATTCTCTAACGCGCAATTTGTGCTTGGCGTTCTTTCAATTCTCGTTGTCGCCGCTTCTCTTAGCATTGCCGTTTCGATTTACCGCAGTGTATGGAAAGTCGTTGGAGGAGAGCCAAGTGACATCCAAGCAATTGTTGCCGAAGTCGCCGCTGGTGATCTTTCAAAGCAGATTCCAATTACGGGTAAAGAAACCGGTATATACACAAACACTTTAGA
>NZ_JBFRLX010000146.1:17141-21658 GCF_041470165.1 Vibrio sp. 10N.286.46.A8 | reverse complement strand
GGACTAAGTAGCCAATCTGTTGCAAGAACTGTTTGTACTCTGCTGCATCTAGGGTCTGGCCTGCACGCTCTTGGTGCCAGACGTCAATTTGATGTTGAAGATCGTCGCGCTTGATAAGCAATGCGCGATTCTTTGGAGCCAAATCTTCAAGGATGGTTGCAAATGATTGCCAAAAGTCTTCAGCGACAATGCCTGTTCCAGGAATGACCTGATCATTAATTAATTGGTAGAGGGTGCTATCAATGTTCAAGCTTCCCTGTTGAATACGACTGCTCATAAAATCTCTCTCAAACTAACTGATGGCTACTCAATAAATTTTCGTGACTAGCTCAAATTTACTTTACTAACTTAAACTTACGCAACGGACATAAATTTAGCTAATTTATGCCAGTTATACTGGATATTCATATAAAAAATACCCTACAAACTGTGTTATTCCGTCACACCACTCTCTATTTCATTGGCGACGCTTTTAATCAATCGGCGCATCCACTGATGGTCTGGATTGGTTTGTAGCAATGGACTCCACGCCATCTTCACCTCGAAGGGTTCAATAGCAAATGGCGCAGGTTTGATTAACAACCGAGGGTTGTTGCGCTGCAATTGTGCCGCTTTGGTTGGAATGGTCAGGATCAGGTTCTTCTGTTGAGCGAAGAGAATCGCCGACAGATAGTGTCTTGTGAACACCGTGATATTACGCGTTTTGCCAATGCGCATTAATGCTTCATCTATCCAACCAAGCTTTTGCGCTTCGCTTGGGTTGATCCCGACACCTGTGCCCATACCCGTCTTACTTACCCAAATATGTTGCGCCTTTAGATAAGACAAAATATCGAAGTTGTCCGCTATCGGGTTATCACAGCTAAATAAGCAAGAGAACCCGTCGTGCCAAAGGCTCATCTGATGGAACGACTGTGGAATGTCGTCAAAACGGTTGATGATAATATCAACAGTGCCTTGCTCCACATCCTGATAACTCACGTCACTCGGCGTCATAATATCCAAGCGTATTTTCGGTGCTATCTCGCTCAACTTTTTCAATAGCGGCTGAATAATGGTCGACTCAGCATAGTCACTCGCCATGATACGAAACACACGCTCACTGTCTTCTGCATTAAACTCCGTGGTCGGTTGCAATGTCTTTTCTACATTCGCCAAGATGTTTCTAATCAATGGCTGCAGTTTATGTGCTCGCTCGGTCGGTATCATCCCTTCACTGGTTCTCACCAACAACGGGTCTTCAAATAGATCACGCAATCGACGCAGGCCATTACTCATGGCTGGCTGAGTGATTCCTAACTGATTTGCTGCTCGTGTTACGTTTCTTTCACGTAGCAACATGTCTAAATACACAAGTAAATTAAGGTCTATACGAGCAATATTCATAAGAAAAATACCGAATATAATAACTATAAATTAACAAAATTATCACATACATGGTTATTCTTTGTCCATGGTTAGATTTAATCCAAATCGAATGACCTCGCCAAATTGGCCAACATGTCCACGTGAAACTAAGGAATAGTTATGTCGCAAATTACACAAGATATCGAAAAGATTGAAGTTGCAAAAAGCGCTGCTGGTGCTCCATGGGATGCAATCAACCCTGAATCTGCAGCTCGTATGCGAGCTCAAAACAAATTCAAAACAGGTCTAGATATTGCGCAATACACGGCAGATATTATGCGTGCAGACATGGCGGCTTACGACGAAGACAGCTCTCAATACACTCAGTCTCTGGGTTGCTGGCACGGTTTCATCGGCCAACAAAAGCTGATTTCGATTAAGAAGCACTTTGATGGCAAGACAGACCGTCGTTACCTATACCTTTCAGGTTGGATGGTAGCAGCACTTCGCTCTGACTTCGGTCCACTTCCAGACCAATCTATGCATGAAAAAACGTCGGTTGCTGGCCTAGTAGAAGAGCTATACACCTTCCTACGCCAAGCGGATGCTCGTGAACTAGGTGGCTTGTTCCGTCAGCTAGACGCAGCACGTGAAGCGGGTGATGTGAATCTACAAGACCAAATCCAAGACAAAATCGACAACCACGTAACACACGTAGTACCAATCATTGCGGATATCGATGCAGGTTTCGGTAACGCAGAAGCGACTTACCTAATGGCTAAGCAAATGATTGAAGCGGGTGCATGTTGTCTACAAATCGAAAACCAAGTAGCCGATGAGAAGCAATGTGGTCACCAAGACGGCAAAGTAACGGTTCCTCATGCTGACTTCCACGCAAAACTTCGCGCACTTCGTTACGCTTTCCTTGAACTAGGCATCGACAACGGCATCATTGTTGCTCGTACCGATTCACAAGGTGCTGGCCTAACAAAAGAAATCGCGGTAGTGAAAGAACCTGGCGACCAAGGTGATATCTACAACTCATACCTAGATGTTGAAGAGATTGATGTTGCAGATATGGCTGAAGGTGATGTTTGCTTCAATCGTGACGGCAAGCTAGTTCGTCCTAAGCGTCTGCCTTCAGGCTTATACCAATTCCGCGAAGGTACTGGTGAAGACCGCTGTGTATTCGACTGTATTGAAGCAATCAACGCGGGTGCTGACCTTCTTTGGATTGAGACTGAGAAACCACACATCGGTCAAATCAAAGAGATGATGGACGGCGTACGTGAAGTTCACCCTAATGCGAAACTGGTTTACAACAACTCTCCATCATTCAACTGGACATTAAACTTCCGCCAACAAGCATACGATGCAATGGCAGCAGCAGGTAAAGATGTATCAGCTTACGACCGTGCAAGCCTAATGAGTGCGGAATACGATGAAACTGAACTGTCTGCAAGCGCTGACGAGAAGATTCGTACATTCCAAGCAGACGCATCTCGCGAAGCGGGTATCTTCCACCACTTGATTACTCTGCCGACTTACCACACAGCAGCACTGTCTACCGACAACCTTGCAAAAGAATACTTCGGTGACCAAGGCATGTTGGGCTACGTTGCTAATGTTCAACGTAAAGAGATTCGCCAAGGTATCGCATGTGTTAAACACCAAAACATGTCTGGTTCAGACATGGGTGATGACCACAAAGAATACTTTGCTGGTGAAAATGCACTAAAAGCAGCGGGTGAAGCGAATACGTCTAATCAATTTGATTAATCGCTAACGCTAAAGCCTCCCCCGCCCTTCTCTCTTACTTAGGTAAGATCCGGGGGAAGGCTTTGAGATAAAGCTACTACTGCCAGCTTTACCTCAAAGCCTCAGATTTGTGTTCCACACCACGGTCAACCGAACAACTTCTGTTTAAGCTAACTGTATACATATTTGTTCAGATTCCTATTTGTTGAGATTCTTATTTTTTGAGAGTGCCTATGACTTCAATACCGACACACCTACAAGATGCAAAAACACTGTTATCAGAAAATGGTTTCGCAACGGGTGATACTTGGTATCACGGCACATCTTCAGCTTTACTCGCGTCTATTCAAGGTCAAGGGCTAAAGCGCTCTGGAGACAAAGCGCTCAATGAAGCCGCTTCAAAAACCATGGCAACGATTGGCAATAATTACACAGAATCCGTTGAGCCCGTCTTCTTAACACAGAGTAAAGAACTGGCCTACTACTGGGCTCAGCAAACCATTCGCGAGCGCAGCACTCGTTTTGAGGGTGAAGAGCGCCCTATCGTATTAGCGGTAAATTTAACGGATAAACAACGTGCCAAAGTAAGGCCTGACGTTGGCGCAATGAGCCTATTAATGATGAGTGTTGGCGAGCAATTCATGGCTCACTTAACTGAGATCTATCAAAAGAACAACATCGCAGGCCCAAGCATCGAACTGCGCACTGCGGATCGTATGGATTATCTCAATAAACTTGGAATGGCCTACATTGATGAAGACATCAGTCGTGCTTGCGTGCAAGAGCTTTATGAACCAGAGCTGTCAGAGCCGGAACTGACCAGTTAATCAGGTTCATTACGTAAGCACTATTCAGAATAAAAAATGGCTCCTAAGTAGGAGCCATTTTTTTATGTGCGAAGTTATTCACATGCTAGTTAATCAATAGACCAGTAAATTTATGGACCAGTTGATCTATGGACACAGACGACCTTGCTGTGCAGGTTGCGTCATTTCAATGTCACCTTGTAGTGAGCGATACACAACGGTATTCCACACTTCACCATTATCCATTTCAAACTCAATAGCGTAATTCAAACCCGCGACAACCTGAGTTCGCACACTCAGAATCTGCTTTAGCTCAGCTGAAGTGTTCATTTGACCAAGAACTGCATTTAAAGCTTGCTTAGCTTGTGGTGTGATAGCGCTTTGCGACCAACCACCTGTCAGGTTTTTAGTGCTACAGATCGGATTCGTATTCTCTTGTGATTGAACTGGAACCTCAGATTTCTGACTGCATCCTGCTAACACAGCGACACTAAACAAGGTTGCTACTCCAAGTAATGATGTTAATCGTACTTTCTTCATAAATTCTCTCTACCTCTGTCATTCACGAGGCGTTACCCGCAATGATGTTTCATATGCAGACAAGCT
>NZ_JBFRLX010000146.1:0-16386 GCF_041470165.1 Vibrio sp. 10N.286.46.A8 | reverse complement strand
AGCTTAAACCTCGAATGTCATCACTTCATCAGAAATTATGTTGTAACTAATCTGTAAATACAGAGCACTGTCAGAAAACCAAAGCCGGACAATAAGCAGACAAGTAAGTATTTGAGAATACACTAATTTAGGGGTTCATGAATTGATTGAAAAATGGCGAAACCATGTTGTTTAGGATTAGTACAAGTAGTAAACTCCCACTTTAAATGCAGCTTGTTTTTGAGAAACTAAACGCACAAAAAGCTAGGGCAACTTTATAAAGTAACTACTCTCAAACATCAGCCATAGATACATCTCTCATAAACGGGTACAAGTCACATAAAAATAATTAGATAAACTTAGGCGGTTCACTACATGGAATTAATGTCGTCTTTAGGTTCACTGTTGGCTAGCAGCCTGCCTATCGAAAAAAAACAACACGCACTGGTTGAACTCGTACTCCACACTTATCAACCACAACAGCGCACAGCTCTTTTCAAAACCGTGACAGAATATCGTCGAAACCAATTAGAATTGCTTTTCCCTGAACATCAAGCAAAAAGCGACTCAGTAATGTTTGAAGTGATGGACTACCGCGATCTGATTCAGCGCTATCCAAATACCTTATCCACAGAGGTTGCTCTCTTAGAGGAAGCTGTAGGGCAATGCTATATACATTGGTTGGACTTTTGGTGTGAATGTGAAATTTCCGCAATCAAAGCAAAATTACCATTAAGCACCCATGCCCTTTATCCTATGGATCTACCCATTAAAGATAGTGCTTACTATGGTGTGATCATTGACCAAATAGAAAATAGTCAACTCATAGTACAAACGCCAACTCGCCCTCAAGGACTACCAATCAGCGATGCTATTGCTTTAAGCAACCTTGAGGTTTTTATTAAAGGTGAGAAGTGGTATGAGATGCTACCTTTACTCCACTTATCACAAACAGGTAAGCACTTTATTCTACTCAAACACCCAACAGATGAAGCCTTTCCAACCCTAGTCTCTTCAGCCCTAATTCAAGATTGGTCAAAATATGAAACTTGGCTAAGCTACGCCCCCCCTTTCTGTAACGACAAATGGAAGTACAGTTTATCCAGACGTGGCTATGAAGGACTTGCAGAGCTACATATTTTTACTCCGCCGGCCCTATCAAAGTGTGACTCTATTCCAGAGTTCGATAATAAGTTCCAATTACAATTAGCCGAAATGCAAGCTGTATGTGAAATTCTACGCCTAACCGTGAGTGGAAATATTCAACAAAGAGTCTACTTCCTTTATCTTGCTCAAAAAGAGATGCTCAACTTGTTACATCAAGCGGGCTATAAAATTGGTTTCACCATTATAGATCAACCTTTGATACTCGATTTTTACAAGGCTATCGAACCACAAGCATACTTGCCGCTAGGGTCTTGTGACTTGAACGAAACGAACTTACTGACTTACCGCGGGTTATGGAATATTGAACTGATGTTGAAGGCATTCAATCATGTCAACTTTCGAGACTATAGACGGTGCCTCCGTGAAAATAAAAATACAGCGTGGCAAATAATATGAAGACGTTTGATCTTGGGCTAGAGGCGATATTCTATGCTAAAGCCATCACTCTGCTTGCAACGGTCGCTGTTGTTGTAATGTGGCTGTTCTACTATTGTTATCGCCTTAAACAAAAGAACGAAGCGATAGTGGGGACACACCATGTACCTTACATCGCATATTCCATCTGTATTATTACGTGGATCAGCAGTAATGCCTACTTCCACACTGGCTTGTTGCCAGGACTTGGCACCACAGCAGCCATATTCGCAGCAAAGTTGGCCAACCTCAGCTCTTTCCTTGCTTTTGCCTTTGCGTATTACTTCTCGTGTCAGCTCGCAGCCGAAAACCGCAGTGGTAAAATCCATAGGTGGCAACAAACTATTCTCGCGAGCATGACGGGCTACTCTTTCTATATCAATTTGACCCCAGGGTTAACGGTAGAAGATGTCACCATTACGGCTTCAAGCCAATTCGTGATCGAGTTTGGCCCGCATACACCCTACTTTTTCATTGGGGTTATCAGCTTGATTGCCCTTACACTGACTAATCTAGTGACCATGCGTGCCAATAGCAGCAAACTAACATTAGCCAAAACCAACTACATGATTACAGGTATCTTGGTATTCATGCTATCTACAGCAACGATTCACATTGGCGTTGCCTATTTCCTACGTGATTTCTCGCTCACCTGGCTCCCCCCAGCGTTGTCGCTCAGTGAGATGTTGTTTGTAGGCTATGCTCTGCTGACCTCTCGCTTCTACAGTTTTAAATACCTTACATACATAAGCCTTAATGTGCTGCTGGTGTGTGCAATTTTAGTGATACCTTTTTGTACGGTATTTATTCCCCTAACCGACGGTAACCAATGGCTATTAGCGATACCCATCTGCGCGATTATCGGCATTACATGGAGTCCAATCTACAAACGTGTAAGTCCTTACTCCTCATTGCTTGTCTATAGAAACAAAAAGACACCGGTACAACAGATACTCGCATTAGAAGAAGGCTTTAAGTTGTCGATTGACGATGCCATGCGTCGTTTAGGTCGCCAACTGCAAATCCCAGAAGATAAGCTTCGATTAGTTAACAGTAATTACAACGAAACCTTCTACGAAGATTACCTATCTAGCAAAGAGTCCGTTCTAGTGTTCGATGAGCTTTCTGAAGAGCTAGATGATACTGCGCTCGCTAAACGGTCGCTAAAAGCACTTTATGACAAGATGAGTTCGAACAACACCGCGTTGGTAATGCCACTATTCGGACACAAAAAATCAGTCACACACTTGCTAGTATCATCGCACAAAAGCAACAATCGTATGTTCTCTAATGAAGAAATCTCTGCACTGCAAACCTTGTTAACGCGTGTACAAAGCACCATCGAAGCCGATAGACGAATTCGCCAAAGTCGTGCTCTTGCTAACTCGATCGCTCATGAGATGCGTAACCCACTCGCTCAAGTGCAACTGCATTTTGAGGTGTTAAAGCAGCACATTGATAATCAAGCACCAACTCAACAAATCTTGACTGACATTGAGAATGGCCAAGCAGCGATTCAACGCGGGCGGCAACTGATTGATATCATCTTACGAGAAGTCAGTGACAGCTCGCCTGAGCATGGACCAATCACCATGACATCTATCCACAAGGCCGTGGACCAAGCCGTCAGCCACTATGGCTTTGAGAACGAGAAGATCATTGAGCGAATTCGTTTACCACAACACGCTGATTTTGTGGCAAAACTAAATGAAACTCTATTCAACTTCGTCATTTTCAATCTGATACGCAATGCAATCTATTACTTTGATTCTTACCCAGACAGCCAAATTGAGATCAGCACCAAAACAGGATCTTACGAGAACGTTCTCACATTTCGTGATACCGGCCCCGGCATTGACGAAGCCATTGTTCATAAGGTCTTTGATGACTTTTTCTCTTTCCAAAAAAGCGGTGGTAGCGGCTTAGGACTGGGTTATTGCCAACGAGTGATGCGCTCATTTGGTGGCAGAGTGGAATGCCATTCCAAACTTGGTGAATTTACTGAGTTTCACCTGTACTTCCCTATTGTACCCAATGCTCCAAAAGCGGAGACGCTGCGTACGCCTTATTTCAACGGTTGGAAACACAACCAATCGACGGAAGATAAAGCCGAAGCTGATGTAAAACCAGAGAGCCAAACTCCAAGCGGTGATATAGAACCTGAACCGGCAAGTACGCTAACAGAAAGTAAGCAAACAGAACGCACGCAAGCAGAAAATCAACCAGCATCAAGCCATCTTGCACCGACGGTACTTATTGTTGATGACAAAGAAGTGCAACGCACGCTTGTTCAGATGTACCTGAGCCGACTTGGCGTAAATAGCTTGCAAGCTAAAAACGGGGAAAATGCTGTCGAGCTGTTCAGATCACACAAAGTTGATTTGATCTTAATGGATGTACAAATGCCGATAATGAATGGCTTTGACGCAAGCCAGATCATCAAGGCGCGCTCACCTCAAACACCAATTATTGCTTTGTCTGGTGAATCAGGACAACGAGAGCTAGACATGATCAGAAAACTGATGGACGGTCGCCTAGAGAAGCCAACCTCTTTGAACGCACTGCAACACCTACTGGACAACTGGCTAGAGAAAGGCTGGGCGCCAAACGCTTCTAAAGAAACAGAAAATGAATAGCTGACTACGGTTAAGTGAATCAATTAAAAAAAACGATTAGAACTCACTGATGGTTGGCCTCAATCATCGCCGTTTCGATCAAATCCAGTAACCACTTGTATTTGGCAGAATGTTGGTTTTTCTTATGAAGATAGGCAAATACCTCCATTTTCTCTGCATCTTCTTCTAATCCTTCAATCACAATCGAGCGCAATACTCCCTTGTGCTGTTCGATCACCGGAGGCATGCAGGGTGCGATCATGTTGGAATGCTTAATCGTTTCTATTAACCCAACAACTGACGTCGTTCGAAGCGCCATATTAATCGATTTACCTTGGCTTAAAACTTCTTCTTCCAATCGCGAGTGTTTGTTTTGATCGAAGTAAGCAAGGTCAACATGCGCAAATGGAAAGGACAACAAATCATCAATCTGTGCTACATCCTCTTTAAAAGGATGGTCGACTCTTACTGCCAATACAAATTTTAGGGTCACGAGAGGCACAGCAATGATCTCGGCGGGCAGGTTTTCAGCTTCAAAGTGAATAACAAAATCAATCTCGTCACTCTTAAGTCTTTCCAGTGAATCTTGGGAGCTAGTATGACTAATCAACCTCGAAAGTGGACTTTCATCTGAGAGTTGATGAAACAGAGAGGGTGTTAACCAAGGCAAAAGGTGCGGGTTCGCCTCTATCTTAAAATCTTCGCTTAGTTCGGCAGGAGTAAACTGTTTACCCTCTTCTATCGCCGTGACCAACCCGTCCAATAGTGGAAATACACGTCGATACAGTTCATCAGAATAAGGCGTCGGGAGAAACTGCTTATTGGACAAAACAAATAGCTCTTCACCTAATGATTCCTTAAGCTTTTTGACGCTTTGGCTTACCGCTGGTGTCGAGACAAACAGCTTTTCAGCTGCTTTGCGCAAGCTTTTTTCCTGATACACCACCACAAACACTTTCAATAAGTTCAAATCGACGTTATTCAGTTTCACACCCAAACCATAAACCAATACTTAACGAATGGTTAAGTTTATATGAATTAACTTAACGATGTCCACTTTGTATAGTTACCTCACCTTCACGCAGTACACGGATGTAGTGAGATAAATTTATGAGGCATCTATGTTATTACAACGTTCAATCCTTTCTCTAACTCCTTTGTTTCTGGCAAGTGTCGCGTTCGCGGAAGAAGCCGAAATTCAAGATATGTCAGATCCGTTAGCCGTCTATACACAAGGTGGCTTCGGTTACACAGACAAAGGCTTAAACCTGAAAATCGGGCAAACCTATGACACTGGTAGCGATACGACCATGGGTATGAATGTCTTCGAAGTCAAAGGCATCGCTGGTGAAGCCATTGGTTGGAATAACCGAGGCGCAGATGACACTATCGATTCGATTCGTTTCAGAAACTTCGGCGTAGACTTAACCAATGGTCGAGGCACACAAGTCGATATGTCTTGGGATTTCGATAGTAATCAAGGTAGTGCGTCATACAGCTTTATACAGGCTCTTCCACAAATGGGTATGTTTAACTTCTATCCGCTTGCGGGTGTTGGTGTTGCTGCAGGTGAGGAGTTGGTTGAAGGCTCTGGAGGCAACCTCGACGCGGATCAACTTCGTGATCGCTACAACATGCACGGTACTTTCTACGTGGCGGGTATGTACGCAAAAATGCAACTTACCGACAAGATTTGGTTGAACTATAACCCTATGTATTTAGGCACGATGTCTGGTTCATCAACGTTCAAAGATTATGGATTCGAGGGCAGTGATTCTGTACTCGCACATGAGTTTGCTGCGAGCTACCAAATTAACCCAAGGGCGAACGTTCGTTATTTTGCAAATTGGACAGAAAACACCAGTATCGAAGACGGTGATCACCGCATCGAATTTAACTATCAGTTTTAAGCAGTCACTTTCTGCTTGGATGAGCTCTTTCAGTTTGAACCAATGATTTCTGTTCGACGAGCCATTCCCGTTTTGACGAATAATTTTGAGTTTTGAGGACACATTATGAATATGATATCTAAAGCCTTTGTTGGTAGTTTCACTTGCCCATTACGCTCAGCTGCCATGCTAGTTTCTGTAACAGCCTTGTTTTCAGCCACAGCGATAGCAGGCAACGGTGATGCGACAGAAACGATCCAAACGCGTGCAGGTGACTTTACTTTCGAAACCGACTTTCTTCATGGCATTCCAACACAAGAAAGCTCTGCAAAACTGTTTGAACTGATGGACTATCAACGCGCGTCACAAGCTTACATTTGGTCCGTGCCTTTGGTGTCAAACTACGCATGGAAACAAGCCTATGCCGACATGGGGGCAGAGGATGGTCAAATTACTTATGTTGAGTCTCATGAATCTAAGCTAGGAGGTTTAACTTACAATACCTCTACGCCTTACGCGATTACTTGGTTTAACGTAGAGAAAGAGCCCGTTGTTATAGAAATACCCACAAATGAACTGCGTGGCGCGGTACACACCATGTGGCAAATCGGTATTTCTCAGATGACTGAGCCGGGCGTCTACGTGGTAAAAGCGAAAGGTTCTGAAACGCCGAGTAACCTGCCAAAAGGCGCAAAAGTATTTGAGTCTGATACCAATAATGTTTTCTTGGGTGTTCGCTTAATGGCTAAGTCAGATCAGCAACGTATGAAAGACTTAGAAGCATTAAAAATTACTGACCTTAACGGCAAGCCGCTCAGTAGCAAAGGCGTGAACTTCCCTGAACGTGGTGACGATGCTAAGCACCCACGTGGTATGGCATTTTGGGAGACCTTGAATGAAGCGATCCAAGCCGAACCTGTAGCAGAGCGCGACCGCATGATGCACGACATGTTACGCCCACTAGGTATTGAAAAAGGCAAAGCATTTACTCCATCAGCTCAGCAGCGTGACATCTTAGAACAAGCTGTAATCATGGGTGAAGCTATGGTTAAAAACATCGATTTCAACAAGACTGAACGTCTACCACACGCGGCTTATGGCAAAGAAGGGAATTCGTGGGAAATCGCAACGGCTTCAACACCAAACCAAGACCGTCACTATGGTATGGACCTCGATGGACGTGCAGCTTGGTTTTATGAAGCCGTCACTAACGACATTGCAATGCATGGATTTGAGAACGGCGGTTGGGGACAGATCTACCTAGACAACTACCGTGACGACAATGGCAAAGGGCTAAATGGCAGTAACCACTATACTTTGACGCTAGATGGAGATGTAAATTTCGCCGATTTATTCTGGACCATCACTGTCTACAACGTCGAGAACCGCGCCATCATCGACAACGAAATTGAGCGTGCCGACGTGGGTTCTAACATTGAAGGGACAGTTAAAGATTCGCAAGGCAATTACACCTTCCACTTCTCGCCAACTAAGCCTGCTGGTGTAAATGAAGCGAATTGGGTGCAAACCCGAGAAGATGAAAACTGGTTTGTTTACTTCCGCGCTTACTCACCAAGTAAAGCATTTGTAGCGCAACAGCCAGAAACCTTACTGCCTAACTTTAAGCGTGTGGACTAGCCGCTAAGTCTATGTACTAACGATAAAGTCCATTACGACCCACGATAAAAGAGGAGCCACAGCGCTCCTCTTTTTATTCCATCTAGCCTTCAAAGGCGCTGCGAAATAAACTCAACTAGTTGTTTTTCTGATTCTTGAAACAATTCCATGATTTAAAAGAGTAAAAGGGTTATACATAATGATGTGTTATCTAAATTACTGAAATTATCATGACGCCCAAAGAGATCCTTAAAATTCCCAATGTCCGCTACTTCTTGATGTTTAGAAGCAGCTACTTTGCGCGTTTTTATTACCCTATTTTCACCCTACTCTATTTAGATTACGGGTTAACCCTTTCTCAGTTTGCCATTCTTAATGTGGTTTGGGCGGCTACCATTGTGCTTGCGGAAGTACCATCAGGCGCGTTCGCCGATACCTTAGGGCGCAAAAAGCTTGTGGTGCTCTCTTCAATTGTGATGTTCATTGAGATCGCCATGATTGCTCTTGTTCCGACTGGAGATGCCAATCTAGTCTTCATTGTGTTTCTGGTTAACCGGATATTAAGTGGCTTAGCGATGGCGTTAGCCAGTGGTGCCGATGAGGCACTGGCATACGACACTTTAAAGGAACAAGGCAATGAAGAGTTGTGGCCGCGAGTGCTGCAAATTCAGCTTCGTGTCGCCTCAACGGTCGGTATCTTTGTCACACTAATTGGCGCGGCGATGTACGACGTGAACTTTATGGCGAACATCTTTCATTTCCTTGGACTATCTGAACCAGAAAGCACTAAAGATCTGATGCGTATTCCTGTGTTCGCCACCCTATTTGTAGCGATGATCGCCATCTATGCCGCGATTAATATGCGCGAAGAGAAAAAGGTAATGCCAAGCGACCAAACCAAATTGGCAACCACCATCGCCAGCCTTAAATTAACAGCTGACACAGGTAAGTGGGTACTTGCTACGCCTTACGTGCTGTTCATGTTGTTGTATTACAGCCTGTTCGAACACACCTCAAGAATGTTCCTAACCATGAACAGCCAATATTATCTCGCCATCGATATTCCTATTATCTACTTCGGTTTTATTGGCGCGGGGATCAGTTTGCTTAAAATCATATTGGCGGGGCAAAGCCGTAGGCTAGCAGAAAGCATGGAGCCTAAAACCTTCATTGTGGTTATGGGTTTAGCAAGCATGGCGACTTATTATTGGATCAGTTTAGGTTGGACGATTTACGGGGTTATTCCAGCACTAGTACTGATTTTTATTATCATGACGATGAACATTTTCATTAGCTACCACCTGAATAAAAAAACCGAATCACACAACCGAGCCACTGTCCTCAGCTTTAAAGGCCTGATGTTTAATCTCGGATATGGGCTGATCGGCATTTTGTACGCTTACTACTATAAACTGGTGTCTCAGGGCTACACCGAACAAGAAATAGAACAGAACCTCGCTTTCTTAGCTTCACTGTCTTCGTTTTTCTATTACTTCACCTTATTGTTCGTTTTGATTAGCGCGTTGTTCTATTTCAAAAACAAAAAACAGCCGATCTTTTGAAGAACGTACTGATACTGAATGGAGAGTAAAATGAGCCTCTGGCTATAAATAGACCATGTCGCTTCTTATCATGTGATTTTTTGTTAAGATAATCATCAAATTACATAACACATGGAAGCGTCATGTCTTTTAGTTGGATAGCTTTTACTCTTCTCGCAGCCTTCAGCCAATCTTGGCGCAATGCCTTTCAAAGCAAGTTAAGTGGCACCATGAGTGTTGCTGGTGTGACGCTGGCACGTTTTATCTGGGCAGGCCCAATCGCCTTAATTTATCTGTGCGTCCTCTATCAATGGAAGCCAGTATCCACACCTGATTTTTCGGGTGAGT
Organism: Vibrio sp. 10N.286.46.A8; assembly: GCF_041470165.1. NCBI lineage: Bacteria > Pseudomonadati > Pseudomonadota > Gammaproteobacteria > Vibrionales > Vibrionaceae > Vibrio > Vibrio sp. 10N.286.46.A8. The sequence goes on along the minus strand of NZ_JBFRLX010000146.1, from coordinate 6,816 downwards.
TTGCTTTCTACATTATTGCAGCAGCCATTATGCAGATCCTCGCGACGGGTTTAATGGTGATGTTATTTAAGCTCGAAAACTATGCGATAGGAGCTGGCCTAGCCAAGTGTGAAGCCCCCGTATCTGCTGTGTTATCCGTATTGTTTTTTGGTACTGCTTTGACACTAACAGGTTGGGTCGGCGTGCTTATTGGCACGTTAGGCGTACTAATCATGAGTAGTTCTTCTGGTTGGCGAAGCTTGTCTCCGAAAGTGTTCTTACTAGGTATGGCGTGTAGTACCGCTTTTGCTTTAACGTCTCTTTGGGTACGTGAAGCAAGCTTGAGCATAGGGCTTCCCTTCCCCCATAGCGCTGCTTGGGTGCTGTTTCTGGTCATTACTCTTCAGACATGCATTATCTGTACGTATCTCTTTTTCAGAGAGCGAGACACGCTGCGCCAGATATTCAAGAAATCTAAACTGGTGGTGATGACAAGCCTAGCGAGTGTTATCGGTTCTCTGGGTTGGTTTAGCGCGATGTCGCTTCAAGCCGTGCCGTACGTAAAGACACTCGGGCAAGTCGAAGTGATCTTCATGGTGTTGATATCCTACTTCTGGTTAGGGCAAAGCATCGCACGCAAAGACATTGTTGCACTCATCTTACTCTCTATCGCAGCGGTATTGGTAATGTGGCAGTGAGCTAATAATGTGACTGTAAATTGAATCGTTCGACATTGCCTATATATCCCGCAACTCTATGCCTTTCAGCTCTACCGCACCTCGTTATGGAGCACTCGTTACTTGGTTGAATGACGACTGTCTGGCATTATGCGCCCAAGAAACCTGTGGTTATTGCACAGCAAAGAATGAACGAAGGTAGTCAGTGGTAGAAAACAGCCAACAATTAAGTGACCGTTACGACGAACATGGTTACTTTGTTATCAGAAATTATTTCGATGAAGCTCAAATTGCATCGCTTAGAAAAGTCGTGCTGAAATTTCATGAATCATGGAAAGCAGACAACGAAGAATTCTATAAAGAAGAAGCATTTAACTCATCTTTAATTACGGGAAGCGAGTATTTGCCTGCCGACGATAGAAGTGTGCTTTTTGACTTCATCAGCTCAAAACAAGTGATGGATGTGGTTGATGCGGTGATTCCGAACAAACCAGCATTCATGAATACACAGCTGTTCTTCAACCCGGTAAATCCGCAACAAAAAGACTTCTGGCATCGTGACTGTCAATACGACTACGACATTGATGACCAGATGAAAGTCATCATGGAAACCCAAGTATTGCATCTGCGAGTGCCCCTTTTTGATGAGCCCGGCATGGAACTTATCCCCGGCACGCACAAACGTTGGGATAACGAAGAAGAGTACAATGTTCGCCAAGAAGAAAACGGCAAAGTGAGCAGCGATGACATCTCTGGTGGTAAGCAGATACCATTAGCCGCCGGTGACTTATTGGTTTTTTCAGCGGATATGATCCACCGAGGCCGATATGGCTTGGATCGTTTGGCTTTGGATATTTTGATCTTTGATTCGGCGGCAGACTATGTCGACTACGTTGATGATGACTGTTTACCAACACCAGCTATGTTGAGCAATATTACCGACCCAAGATTGTTTATGAACACGCTACAATTAAAATCGATGCAACACTCATAACCCATAAAGGTATCCGAACTATGACTGACACTAAGCAAAATACCCGAATTAGCCAGTTCCGTTTCGGTCAGCCAAAAGAATCTCTCAAGTTAGAACATGTCGCTTTAGGGGCATTAGACAAAGATAAAGTTCGCGTACAAATTGAAGCGACTAACATCAACCCTAGTGATTTGTTGTCGATTTATGGTGTGGGCCAATACAAACATAGCCACCAGCCGCCGAGAGTACCGGGATTTGAAGCGGTAGGAAGGGTTATAGAATCCAGCAATGCTGAGTTTGCAGTAAACCAGCGTGTGCTTGTGGCAACCAGTGGAACATGGCAGAACTATGTCGATGTATCACCAGATGACCTGTTCCAAATTCCTCAACATTTAGAAAATGGCTACGCCTGTCAGTTGTACATTAATGCGCTAACTGCATGGGTGTTGACGACAGAAGTAGCTAAGCTGACCCAAGAAGATGTGTTGATCATCAACGCAGGCGGCTCTGCCATCGGTAAGATCTTCTCGCAGTTATCAGCATCACTCGGCTTCAAAATCATTGTCGTTACATCGCAGCCGACACAATACCCAACCACTTCAAGTTGGGTGTTAGAGACGAACGCTGACTTGGCTTCTCAAATTAAGGCGTTAGGCTTGCCTATGCCAACCGTTGCCTTGGATGCGATTGGCGGATCACCCGGAACCGATCTTATTCACACCCTTAGCAACAATGGGCGTTTTATCAACTATGGCACGCTTTCTCTGGATTTTTACGAGCCACGTTTTTTTGAGCACGCGAAAAGCCAAAGCATCGATTTCAGCACCTTCTTCTTACGTTATTGGGAAGAGGCTGAAGGCAAAGATGTGCGCCGTGATAAATTCACAACCATGCTAGATCACTTCATCACAAACGACATACAGCTCGACGTCGACCGCTACCTGCCATTCGATGAAGTGCAAACCGCGATTGATCTTATTGAATCGAAAACCACACGATTAGATGGCAAGATCATATTGCTTCCTTAGTACATCGTTGATCGCGATAACTTGCGCTCGTGTTAGGTAACCCTCCTAACACTGCGTTAAACGGGGGAGTTTAAAAAGACGTAATCACTTCAAATAAATAACGTTTGTATGTTTCGGTTTGCTCAACCCAGTTTCAAGTTTTTTCGACAGCGTTTCCGCACACATAGGTTTGGCTAAGAGATAACCTTGTCCGTAGTCACAGTCCGATTGCGCTAAGAAGCTTGACTGGACAGTTGTTTCAATTCCTTCAGCAACGACCTTAATACCTAGCTGGTGAGCCATTGAAACAACTGCAGCACATAGAGCGCGGTCATTCATATCGCACTCAAGATCATTGACAAAGCTTCGGTCAATTTTCAAACCATCAATGTTGAACTCTCGTAAGAACCCTAGTGAAGAATATCCGGTGCCAAAATCATCTAACCAGACTTTGATCCCCATACTCCTAAGGTCGTCCAACGTTTTCTTTGCGCTTACCTTATCAAACATTAGGGCCGTTTCGGTTACTTCTATATGTAACCTTGTCACTTCAACTTGATGTTTTTGCGTTTGATATTGGAATGTTCGGAGTGCTTTATCGCCATAGAGCTGCTTTGGAGACAGGTTTATCGCAACATAAAATTCAGGAGGAAGGTGATGTCTAAAATCCCACTCCTGAATATCTTTGCAGGCTTGCATTACTATCCAATCACCAAGTGTATGAATAATATCCGTGGCTTCAGCGATAGGAATGAACTCAATAGGAGAAATATTGCCTTTTGTAGGATGATGCCAACGTATAAGGGCTTCAACTCCAACGACATGCCCTGTTTTCAGGTCAAACTTTGGTTGATATAAGAGCCTAAACTGAGAAAAATCATCTATCGCAGATCTAAGTTCCTTTTCGATGACTCCTCTTGCGAGTATCTTCTGTTCGATTTCTTGGTTGAAGAAACAGTACCTACCTTTACCATTCTCTTTGGCGCTGTACATTGCCATGTCCGCACTTTTAACCAAGTCTTCAGAGGTGTTTCCCGAGTCCGGATATAAAGCAACGCCAACACTCGCTCCAACCACTACCGATTCACCTACGGACCTGAGGTAAATCGGCTGTTTTAGTGAGTTCACAATATCAGAGGCAAACTTAGATACTGTATCCTGTGTCTTAACTCCTGATAAGCGAAGCAAAAACTCATCCCCCCCAACTCTTGCAATCATGCATTGAGGCTCGTCCTTTGTAGCTATTTGCCCCATTTTTTTTAGCGAGTTAGTTAATGTCTGAGCCACTTCACTTAACAGCTCATCTCCAGCTTGATGTCCAAGGTTGTCATTGACTCGTTTAAACTCGTCCAAATCGATAAAGAAAACCGCAAACACCTCTTTTGACTGTTTGCATCGATGAATACATCGTTCAAGGCATTTAATAAACTGAGAGCGATTCGGTAACTTAGTCAGCGGATCGTTATAAGCTAAAAACTCAACTTCCTCATTCCGTTGCTTGAGGCTTGAATCCATACTATCAAACGCCTGAGCAAGCTCTCCGAGTTCATCACTGCGCTGAATGTTGTTTGGTACTTGGAAAATCCCTTTACTGATGCGTTTCGAATGTTGTAGGAGTTGATTAATCGGACGAATCATCGTCTTAGCTAATAACATGGAAAAGAGTAAGCTCACCAAACACATGAACATTGTCAAGATTATGCTCAACACCGCGCTATAGCTTCGACTTGACTCAGTAATATCCTTGATAATGGTGTTATTTTTCTCGATATCGTCTTTCACGGCCTTTAAGGAGTAGCTCATCACTATGCCACCTAGCCGAGTCTTATTCATCGTGATTGGCCGCGCAACAATCAGTGCTGATGAATTGATTTCTGTGTAAGCTTCTTGCTTATTCAAGACATTTTCTTGCACCCTTGGCATATCCAAGTTGGAGCCATAACCGAGTACTACATCTTCTCCTGTATGAACTATCAGACCATTAGCATCAAAAACCTTTATGAATATGACATCTTTATTTTCAAAGGCAGGCTCTAAAATGGAGTTAATATTATCGATATCATAAAAATACATCGGATCAAAAAGTGCATCTGACAGGTACTCAACCGTTTGTTCTGCTTGACTCTGAGCTTGGGAAGTAAAGTTCTCTGCAATATTCGTTGCCGTTTCTTCCAGAATTTCATCACTATAGTATGAAGATATCAGCCACTGAGACAAGGAAAGGCAGCCCATAGTCAAAACGACCATAAGCATGTTTCCGAGAACCAATTTACCTTTTAACTTCATAAGCAATAACTTCTCTAGTTAACGGGAGATGTATTCATCAACCAGTCGTTTTTGCGCTTCCGCCCAAGAAATGCTTTCTACAATCTCTGGTGTGATAGCATCAAACTTTTTCGTCTTCTTATAGGCTTTCAAAGCCTGTTTACCTTCCTCACTTTCATGAGCCGCAAGCAATACTAAGAGCATGTTTTGCTTAAGTTCGGAGGAGAGATCAGGGCGTATTAGTACTAGTGAGCGGGGAATCGCTTGAGAAGTATGGATTACCTGTAACTGTTGTTTTACCTGCTCGGGAATTTCTTTCTCCCAATCGAGATTACTAAATGCAGCTGACGCAACAATATTACGATGAACCCAGCTCATCATGTTAGATTCTCCTCCAGACTTTGAATATTCATCGGAGAAAAAATAACCCACCTTGTCTTTCGGTGGATATTCTCTAGGGGAGCTTAGCTCATAGAGCTTATATCCTTGCCCAAGCAGTATCGCCGCAGGGACAAGAAATGCACTAGTAGAACCGACATCCTCAAAGACAACCGTTTTGCCTCGCAGGTCACCTAGAGAGTCGACCCCGTTATCGCGTTTGGAAAAGAAGATTGAATGATATTCCGCCACACCGCTTTTCCATCGTCTTGCTAAAAGTTCAGCACCCGAATATTGCATTAATTCCTGTGCTGCAAACACCGTTTCAGAAACCAGATCTACCTGACCGCTTTTTATCCAACGAGCCATTTGACGAGAGTCGCGGGCGACAACAACTTGGCCTGTTTTGATACCATAGTTAGATAGGTTTTCAGCTAAGTAATCAGCAAAAGGCTGTGCACGTTTGAATGCTTTTTTGGGGTTAGAGCTAATAACCCCTATGATTATTGTTTCTTCACGCAAGGTGCTTTTCGTGTCTGCACTAGCGGATACAGTGAAAAGCGAACAAACAATTACTGCTAGCCGTAAAACGAACTGTTTACAAATGGACTGACAACTAAACATGCACGCACCAAAATGTGATATTTATCCCAATATTAAAACTATAATATTCGAAAATCATAGAATCTGCCATCTTGTATTAGCGATTAGTGGTGTAAGTACACAATCGCGAATAAATTAATCTCATTACGTTAACAACAAGTTGTTATTGCGTCTTCTTACGTGAAAATATTGAGCAAATAGTCTTTACTCTAAGATCATAAACGTGGTCATGAACCATCTAACAGCAAATTCGAAAACATCTTTGATGGCTTAAACATTCCCACCAACATCTGTATTCTCCCTCGCACTGATCTATTTCCCTCTTATCGAAGTACAAGTTATTAATAATTCGATATAAATCGCTCTATTGTTTGAGATTATTGTCTACAGTTTTATAGAGCTTGTCGCTTCGGTAATAGCCACAAGTAACGACACCTTTTGATGGTTAGTTTTGGTTATAAGGAAAGGAAATGGAAAGCCCTATTGTCACACTCACACATGCCAGCAAAAGCTTTGTTGATGGTAAAGACACTCATAGCGTGTTGGACAATGTCGATTTCGCTTTGGCGACAGGGGCAAGCGTGGCTTTGACAGGGGCGAGTGGCAGTGGGAAAAGTACTCTGCTGAATATCATTGCGGGGTTTGAACCTCTATCCGGTGGCGAACTATCTGGTGGAGAATTGTGGCTCGATGGCGAGAACACATCAGATTGGAAAGATCCACAGTGGAGCCGATTCCGCCATCAAAAACTAGGCGTTATCTTTCAACAGTTCAACTTATTAACGCCACTCAACGTAAAACAAAACATCGCGTTTCCTCTCCATTTAAATCAACAAGAATGGAGCGACTGGTGCGATTATTTAGTTGATGCATTGGGCATCAGTGAGCTACTCGAAAGACACGTATCCGCACTCTCTGGCGGTCAGCAACAACG
>NZ_JBFRLX010000145.1:0-218 GCF_041470165.1 Vibrio sp. 10N.286.46.A8 | reverse complement strand
ATCGCCAGGCTTTAATTTCGACTTTGTCTATTAAATAGACAAGTCACCATAGAGTTCTAAGTTTCTTAGAGTTTTATGTTGACTTTCAAAGTGGAAAGCGTATTATACGCGTCCTGCTTAAGTGCTAAGGCACTGAAAGCGTTCTCTTTTTAGAGAACACGCTCTTTAACAATTTAAACCTATCAATCTGTGTGGGCACTCGTTGATGAATATCAAAA
>NZ_JBFRLX010000144.1:0-962 GCF_041470165.1 Vibrio sp. 10N.286.46.A8 | reverse complement strand
GGCAACATACGTTAACAATTATTTAGGCGACTTTTCCCTCAATAATGTTACATTTTTAATGTCTTATACCAATATACAATTTACCAAGAATGCTTAACCTTAGGTTTAAGCTTTAATAGGTGGAACCATTACATGCAAGAAAACTACAAAATTTTAGTGGTCGATGACGATGCTCGTTTACGTGCACTGCTAGAACGCTATCTGTCAGAGCAAGGCTTTCAAGTGCGTAGCGTGGCAAACAGTGAGCAGATGGACCGCCTGTTAACCCGTGAAAACTTTCACTTGATGGTATTGGATTTAATGTTGCCGGGCGAAGACGGTCTTTCGATCTGTCGTCGTCTACGAAACGCAAACAACTCGCTACCAATCCTGATGCTTACAGCAAAGGGTGACGAAGTGGATCGCATTGTGGGTTTGGAAGTGGGTGCTGATGATTACCTGCCAAAACCATTTAATCCACGTGAACTGCTTGCTCGTATCAAAGCGGTAATGCGTCGCCAAGTGATTGAAGCACCGGGCGCGCCAAGCACAGAAGAGTCTGTGGTTGAGTTTGGTGAGTTTCGTCTAAACCTAGGTACACGTGAAATGTTCCGCGGTGAAGAGCCTATGCCTCTTACCTCAGGTGAATTTGCGGTTCTGAAGTCACTGGTCACTAACGCTCGTGAGCCAATGTCTCGCGATAAGCTGATGAACATGGCTCGTGGCCGTGAGTATTCAGCGATGGAACGTTCTATCGATGTCCAGATTTCGCGTTTGCGTCGTCTAGTAGAAGAAGATCCAAGTAAACCTCGTTATATCCAAACGGTGTGGGGCTTGGGTTATGTATTCGTTCCAGATGGCAAAGCTGTGTAATCTAGCTTTGCTCGTTCTGTGATTCAGAATTCTTTATTTACGGGTCATCTCATTAATATGCGATGGCCCGTTTTGTATTCAGCACAATGAGAGATACCAATCGTAGTAAA
>NZ_JBFRLX010000143.1:40681-42784 GCF_041470165.1 Vibrio sp. 10N.286.46.A8 | reverse complement strand
TCTCGATAACGTCGTTAGGTTTTTTGATTGTAGAATAACTACTTATCGAAACTATTTATTGAAAAGAGCAGCCTTGTTCTCAAGCTTTTTTCCTGCGCTATTTTTGATCACTTACTTACTGTGATTGGTATAAATTGATCCATCGCTTTGAGCCTTTCGTAATACCTGACGAAAATAACGGACAAACTCAAAGGATTCCAACATGATTAATAACATTAGCAAGTCTCTATCTCTTCTTGTCGCTGCACTTTTTTTTAGTGCATTCGCTAACGCCAATCATCATGAGATGAAAAAAGATATCGTCGATGTCGCAGTAGGAAATGGCTCTTTCAATACACTTGTAGCTGCTGTTAAAGCGGGTGGACTTGTAGATACTTTGAAAGGAGAAGGACCTTTTACCGTTTTCGCACCAACCGATGAAGCATTTGCCAAGTTGCCAGATGGTACTGTCGATATGCTTTTGAAACCGGAAAACAAAGACAAATTAGTCGCAGTGCTAACTTATCATGTAGTCGCAGGGAAAGTGATGGCGGCAGACGTTATGAAAATAGACAAAGCGACAACAATCCAAGGTCAAAACGTGATGATAAGCGTAAGCGATGGCACGGTTATGGTTAACAATGCAAAAGTGATTGCGGCTGATGTGGAAGCAAGCAATGGTGTAATCCACGTAATTGATACGGTCTTGCTCCCGAAATAATCAAATAGAAAGAAAGTCTCAGGCAAACCAAACTCTTTGAGGGTGTGACAATTCACACCCTTTTTAACCTACTGGGCTAAGCGTTGAGCATATCCAATTTTACCTACACTAGACATAACGTTAATGGCTACTTAGTGGTTTTCTCCATCACGTAATTAGTCAGCTTAACGCCACGTATTTCGACTTCCTGTTCATTCACTAACTTAAAGCCAAGGTGCTCATAGAAAGGCCTAGCGGTAATACTCACCTCAGAGAAGTATCTCGATACACCACGAAATCGACCAATCTCGAATACATGCTCCATCAAAGCTCGCCCTACACCTTTACCTTGATATTCATGATGACAAAAGAAGTGGTCAATCAACCCATTTGGTTGCAGGTCAGTATAGCCAACAATGTGGCCATCCAACTCCGCAACAAAAGGTTGGATACTATGCAGACACTTTTCCCACACCTCGGAGTCAAAGTCACTTGGAGCCCAAGCCTCAACTTGTTCTTGAGAATAGTCACGAACGTTAATATTTCGAACAGTATGGAAATAGATCTCCCATAATGCTTTGGCATCACTAACTTGGTAATTTCGAATTCTAACCACGACACAGTCCTTTCATGTATTGCTGATTGCCTATTCACTACTTGATAGCAATACTAACGATAAAACACAGCTAGCCAAATAGTCACAACGTCTCTATCCGTACCAATAACCTTGTGCTTCTCTCTCGCGGCAATATTGATGTAATCCCCTTTAGACAAGGTAACGACACGTCCGTCTTCGAACTCAATAACACCTTGCCCCTCTAGCACCATAACCCATTCGTTTTCATCTTGGTCATACCAACCTTGTTCTGGAGAACTGTGCCCATGAGATATTATTCTTTCAATCCGCACATTCTCAGTAGTAATGATGTCGTTGAAGATTTCGTCGGGTATTGACGAAGGCACATCCGAGTAGATATTTGACATCGCTCTCTCCTAATCCTTGTTAGATGAATATGGTGCATTGCTTTATCGTTTTATCTAAAGCCTAGCTTCCTGAGCTCCTGAGCTATAAGCTATAAGCCCTAAGCCACAGCACTTTTTCTGAAATAGAAACGATAATAGCCAACCAAGTTACTGCAGATAAATAGCGCTTCCATCAGTACAGCAGTTGGAGAACCAACTAAGTAGTTGTGAACCAACCAAAAGCTAGTTCCGATGATCATCAACTCTCTTAATCGACGGTCATCTTTATTGAAGGCTGCAAAGGTTTGAAATACGGAAGCAAAGCAACTCAATATGCTAGTGAGCCCCGAGTAAGTCACAACCGTTGCGACTACTGACATGGAACTGAACAAATATTTAAATTTGGGTGACGTAGAAAACACGCTCGTCAAATATCGAATGGTCGCGATGATCATCAAACT
>NZ_JBFRLX010000143.1:0-39908 GCF_041470165.1 Vibrio sp. 10N.286.46.A8 | reverse complement strand
GATCATCAAACTTGCCGCCGTCCATTGTTCGAGCAAAATGAAATGACTAGAAATAAGAACGCCTGCAAAAAACAAGCATGTGACGATTTTCTTCCTCTCTTTAAATTGAAAAGACAGAAGATCGAAACAAATAGCAATTGCGACTAATACCTGAGAAAGATAAAAAGCTGACACGATTATTCCTTAAGTAGTGACCTAGCAGATTTAAATTATGACGTTGCTGTTTTATGAATGATATTGAAGTTTAGACTTTTAAAGTACCACTGATTACGGTGGTTGCAGACCCTATCAGTTTTATACGACCATTCGGTAATAGCTCTGTCGATACATACCCACCGCGGCGCGACGCTTGGTAAGCATTGAAATGCGCTTTGTTTAGTTTCTCGGACCAGTATTTTGTGAGAGCGCAATGCGCTGAACCCGTAACGGGATCTTCGTTAACACCCACCCACGGCGCAAAATAGCGCGAAACAAAATCAAGCTCAGAGTTCGACGACAATGCTGTCACAACTACGCCTCGACCTTTAATACGCTTTAGAGCATCAAAGTTTGGTGATAAATCTAATAAAACTTGTTCGCTGACAACCTCAATAAACTGCTTGGTATCGAACTCACTGTATGACACGGCTTGGGCTTCACACAGCCCTAAATATTCAAGCAAATCTTTATTAGCATCCAATCCAAGATCAAGCACAGTACTTGGGAAGTCAAGCTCGATTGTGGAGTCACAAACTGTGGCAGATAGCTCCCCTGAAAGCGTATCAAACGTCACAACTTCACCCACATTGACTAACCCTCTTTCCTTCATCACATGCGCTGTTGCTAACGTACCGTGACCGCATAATTTGACTTCAACTTCTGGTGTGAACCATTTCAACGTCATCGTATTGAGGGCTAAGAATGCCGTTTCTGATACTGCCATCTCTTCAGCAATCGAATACATCAACGACTCTTCTAAAGGTTCTTGTGAAATACAAACCCCTGCAGGGTTTCCTTTAAAAGCTTGAGTTGTGAACGAATCCACTTGATATATCTCTAAATTCACAATGGCTCCTAGCGCTGATATTGAATAGACATTGCAGCCTACAATAAGCACAAACACCCCGTGCTACAAGTGTTCAACAGCAACATTATTAATACTTATTTAAGAACTAAGGAATGATAAACAAACAGTTATGAAAAGAATTGGTGGATTAAGCTGAGGGTTTAACATCGGGCAGATAAGAGATAAAACGTATCAGCCCTGGTAGGAAACAAGCACACATTCGCGGCACATAGGCATTGTATCGTGCCACAAACGTGAGGTTACTCAGCAATGGTAACTTTATTGAATCTACTGACGTACCAGAGCAGATTTCACAATGGTCAAGCCAAGCAGACCCAACATAACTCCTGTCACTTTATCAATATAGTAAGCAGCGCGCGTAAACTCTTGACGCACTTTAGGCGTCGATAATAGGAAGATGATCGCCGCATCCCAAATAAAGACAACCACCGTCATCCAAATACCTAGGCCTAGCTTAAACATGAAACCCACCTCATTATTCAGTACAACCGTGAATAAGCTCAAATAGAACAAAAGGTTTTTAGGATTAAGGATTCCCGATAGAAAACCCGTAACAAATTCTTTAGGAAAAGTGGTTTGAATGGAGACACCTTCTTCGACAACATCGATATTACTGTAATTACATTTTTTCGCTCTTATCGCTTGAACTGCAAGGTACACCAGAAACAAACCGCCAATAATTTTTAAAGCGATCATCACTGAAACCGAAGCTGCCAAAATAGAACCGACCCCAATAAGACACAAACCAATATAGACTGCATTGGCACTGGCAATACCGAATGCAACGCCGAGTGCTTTTCTACCCTTATTTTTAACAGCACTCTTTACCACAATCACAAAATCTGGTCCGGGGCTCAATAGCGCCAAAAAGTGAGCAATCGCCACGGTAACAAAAATCCCAACTAAACCTGCATCCATAAACCAACCTCCTATCGTTCAATTAATGCCCTACTATTGCATAACTAACGAAAAAATGCTCAAGTAGATGAATATATATTTACTAGCAGCCTAATAATCAAACAAATCCCGTGTTTTCGTCGTGCCAAATCAGAAGTAGATGAGTCATTCGTGCACTTATTCAGGCGTTCGTCGGTCAAAGGTTGATATCCCCTTGATTTAACATAGTGATTTTGTGCTCAAAGCTTACTTTTAGTTCCAATTAGGTCATAGGATTTTCACACCTAGATGCATTGCGTTAGGTTGAACTGAAATTAGAGACCTAAATTTGAGCTATGTCGCAAAATTTGGGCTACGATTTAGTTAAGCAAAGTAGGAAAGGAATCCGTCAGTGAAAGCATTTTATGTTTCAGTTCTTGCGTCATCATCCTTTTTAACTGGCACAGCGTTTAGCCAACAAAATGATATTTATCTCTACAATTGGGATGAATTTCTATCCAATAGTGTCGTGACCCAACTAAGTGACACGTACGGCATTTCTTTGAAACAGCAGTTTTTTTCTGATGAGTCGATCAGAGATGAAGTGCTATTAAGCGAACGTCGTGGCGCATTTGAGCTAGTCATTATAGAAAGTGTAAAGCTCAATGCGTTAGCCAAGCAGAACCTGTTTCATAATCTCAGTAAGTTACAACAATCCATTGCTGGTAACATAGATTCACGGTGGGTTGAAGGATGTGGCGAGTATGGCATTCCCTACGCTTGGGGGACTGCGGGAATCTTATATCGCAGTGACAAACTAAACGCTCCCACCTCTTGGAACGCTATTCTCGAACCAGACACGAACAGCAGTGGCCGCATAAGTATGTATTACGAACCTACGGATTTGGTGAGTACTGCACTGTTAGCAAATCAATTTGATCCATTCACCAATAATGAGCAGGAACTTCGCGTTGCCTATAAAACCCTGCAAGCTCAAAAGCCACACCTAGAAAGCAACGAATACGTCATCGACTATATTCGCCAACCCGAACGTCTTGCTAACATCGACCTTGCCTACGGTTATTCTGGTGACAGTTATGTACTCAATGATTTGGAGCCTGATGCCTCTTGGGTTTACATCGTACCTCAAGAAGGCACAACGTTATGGTTAGAGTGCATTGCTGCGATTAATAACGGAGAGTTGTCTGCACAAGCAACAACGATTCTATCATTCTTGTCGCAACCCGAGATCGCCGCTCAAAACGCAATGGATTCATGGTTTGCAACTCCAAGCTCAAAAGCAAAAGCCTTAACAACGCAAGAGTACCAAAATGATCCGGAGCTTTTCCCTAGCAAAGAGGTTTTAGAACGCAGCTATCTGTATCAGCAACTCGAACCCAATAGCATTCAAATTCGTAACCGCATTGTCGACAGTTTGAGATAATTAATGCCAGTATTAAAGAAGCTCTACTTTGTGCTCATTCCTACTTTATTGTTCGTATTTGCAATAGGCGGAATGGTTACTTACCACTTAGCCTCTAACCACGCGAAACACATGTACTTAGACGAAGTACAATCTGATGTGAACACCGCGCTCGTGGCGGCTGAATACGAGCAACTTGGTCTATCTTTGCTTGTAAAAGATATAGGTTCATCGCTACAGTTCTTGCGATATATTCAAAACCCTAGTGACTACACAACCTTGTCCCTGCTGGAAAAAAGAGTGCTTCGTGTCTTAAACCAAAGTCACGTTAATCAATTTGGTCAACGTAACATCTATATCGTTGATCCTAAGTTTCAGTTAACGCTATCTACGTTACGAGCAGACCCTTTCGAAGGGTTAAAGATCCCCGATAACATCTATGAAAAAATCTTCGATATCTATACCTCGTTAATCAATAAAAACGAGCTGTCTCATAAAGGCTTCTCATATATCTCTGTGAGTGGTGAACTTAGATACGCTTACGTTATTGCAATCGACCCTTACTTGCTCCCACAAGACAAACGTGCAAACGACAGCTTAAATCGATACATACTAATTGCAGATGGTCCATTAAAACAACTATCCAACTTACTAATAAAATACAACGATGATGACAATATGCAGCTTCTGATTGAGCCATCATCGAATACTGCACACATAGAGAATACGCAGTTTGTTATCAAATCATTTGAACAAACCAAAGACAGAATCAAAGTTGAGATGAACAGCCGTCACTTCCTCGCTCAGGTTAATATTCGCGAAAAAAAATTCAATCAGGAAAAATCTATCATAGCTCAGCAGACCTTACTTGGCGGTTTGACGACACTATTCATTATTATGCTCATCGTACACATGGTGGTGCGCTACCAATTAGTACGTCCACTCAAAGATCTACTACACGAGATATCCATTGGCGGACTTAAACTGAGGTATTTCAAACGTTCATCCGGGCACAGTGAAATTGATGGTCTAAAAAACGCCTACATTGATTCATTAACAGAATTGAAATTCGAAGCTGAATTTGATCAATTAACCAAATTAGCCAACCGACGCTCGTTCATCCGACACCTCGATGTGCGTCTAAAAAGCTCGATAAGTCCTCATTGCTATCTGGTTTGCTGGGACATTATCGATTTCCGTAAAATCAATGACTTATATGGTGCAAAAGTAGGTGACAATGTACTCGTTAGTCTGGCCAAAACACTAAGAGAAACCCTGCAGAATCAACAATCCTCTTTCGGCTTCAGTTGCAGCGACTATTCAGTTGCAAGGCTAGGAGGAAACCAATTCATTGCCATATTGGAAATGGGTGAGCACCAATCAATAAACGAAGAAATTGAGAACATTAACAACACCCTAACGGGTACGACTTTCCTAGATTACTACGGATTCAGGCTTTCAATTGCAACAGGTGTACTACCCGTCGATACCCCTAAGTTCGAGGAGATATGGCACCGATGCATCGATGAGATGCTGATTAATGCCAAAGCGCACAGTGATGGAGAAAGCCGAATCGTTTACGGAGAAGAACTACTTCATTCACTAGAAAGACATGACGTTATCGAAAAAAGGCTATTGGAATGTTGTGAAAGCGACAACTTTGAACTTCGCTTTATGCCCATCTTCAATGCTCAGACCCTGCAAATCGATGGCGCTGAATGTCTCATTCGCTGCCCTGCACTGTTTGACATTAAAGCGGGTCCAGATGAGTTCATTCCAGTCGCGGAGAGGAGCAATCTAATATCCAAACTCGACATGTGGGTCATTAGTACCGCAATAAAAAGCTATAAAGAGCTCTCTGAAATTCACAAGTACACAGGTAGCTTATCAATAAATATCTCAGCGATGGAACTTTACAATCGTAACTTTGCCGACAATATTCGAAAGGTAATCGAGCGTTATCAAGTACCACCAGCCAACATCATTATAGAAATTACCGAAACCAGTTACGTTAAAAGCAGTAAACTTACAGTGCAGACTATCGAAAGTATCAGGAGCTTAGGTTTAAAAGTGTCTCTTGACGATTTCGGTACAGGCTATACAGCTTTTAACCAACTTCTTCACTACCCTGTCGATGAGCTTAAAATTGATAAAAGCTTTATCGATAATATCGTCGACGACAAAGCTGACCGAAAGATGGTCGAATCCATGGTTAACTTAGGGCACTCTTGTGACACCTTCGTTGTTGGTGAAGGTGTCGAGTCTCTCGAACAATATCATCACCTTAAAAAAGCCAACTGCGACCTAATACAGGGTTATTTTTTCAGCCAACCACTCACTTACATTGAGTTCATTGAATTTGTTCGTGACCACAATCCGCAGACTATTCTGGATCAGCAAGCCCTTTTAGAACCAAGCTCTAACGAAAGGATTGTGGCACTCAATCAGAAACAGTAGTCGTATTCCGAAAGCATGACTACTTAATAACCACGACCAAACCTTGTAGAAGCTTAGCCTTGCATCGAGGTCAACAGTTCCATCATGTCTTTAGAGCTTATGTTCTTCTTGTGCCTCACTACGGCGTCAATCATTAACTCTAAGTTACCTGCAGAGATGTAATCACTAAGGACGTCGTTAAACTTGTCCTGAATTTCATCACTCGCGTACAAATGATCAGGAATGAAGAATAAGAACTGGCTTCCACTGCTACGGAACGAAATGGTGCTTTCAGGGATCTTGGTGGTCAAAGACTTAGCAGCCGAGCTCACCACAAGGTCCCCATATTCAAGGCCATATTTTTGATTAATCTCGGTAAGATTTCTGATTCGGACAAAATAGAGATCAAAGTTTTTGTCCTTCGAGTAGCTATTCTTAACAAATTTCATCAACGAAATTCGATTGCGAAATCCTGTAATAAAATCCGTAGAGTAGAGCTTTCTTTTAATAGAAAAATCCATATAAAAAATAATCCCAGTCAATAACAAGATGCCAACAAGAAAAACGCTACTGATCCGATGAACAGTAACCAAGTTATCAACCATTGAGGTGTTTTCTTCAATCACAGGGCTTTGTAATCGAAACTTGTCATTAATAAAATCGACGAGTGTGTGGTAGCAAATATCGACTTTTTTCTGCAGAGATTCCTTGGGCAACAACCCTTGACTGACCAGTTTAATTGAGGATTCCAAGCTCTTAAATTTGTCAAATTCCGCACTAAAATAAGGTTTAAAGTTTGCTGACTTGATGAAATTGGAGGACTCAGTACTGTTAATTAATATGTCAAACCGGCTCCACGTAATATCGTACGCTAACCATAACTCATCATAATCAATAGTTTCAGAACGGCTTACCATCAAGAAATTGGCGTATTCTTTCACCAATTGAAAAACGAACCACGTTGCCTCATTTTGTCGGGTGGAAAAACTCTTATTGATATCGTTAATGCGGGTCACACTGTAGATATTAATGGTGAGTACCACTGCCGCTAAAGATAACACGACGACTTTAATTGCAGTCAATGACAACAGCTTTTTCATACTAAGTCCTTACAAATGAATATCGCGTATCTGCCAGATCATCTTGGCATGGAAGTCAGTGTTATCAATGTCTGGAGTCGAAGAAAGTGGATATATCAACCAGTACGGGCCTTTTTCTCTGACTGACATAAATTGGCCATTTTGTTTAATCGCAATGATCGGCTGGTAGTCGTCAAAGTCTTCTTTGGGCACCGCTATTTTATAGTCGTTTAGTGCAACAAAAGTTACCTGCGAGGCCATGGGTAAATCCATAGTTTCAAGCACCGTTTGTAAGGCCACACCACTATAAACCAATTCTCCATCCAGCCAAGGTAATGACGTGGTGATTTCTTTTTGAGGAAGCAATAACAGCTGTTCTCGACTGAATTGATGTTTTTGCCCTAAGTGATCGAATATTGTCAGTTCCGATGCTGCAAAAATAGAAAATGAATACAGTGAAAGTATAAACAGAAGTGCAGCTCTCATTTTAAACTCCATTTTAAAAGGTCACTAATTTGAGTCTAGTTCATATTGGTCATTTGACTTGCTTAGACATTGCCTATTTTCTCAATGATGCAGTTCGAATCTTTCTCAAATAATGTTTCATTCCTGTAACCAGGTGCGAACAATACCTTCCCCTTATCTAAATAAGACTTTAATTAGCGTTCATACCAGTAATCCCTGCTTTTTAAAGGCAATGAGTAATCCAATCTTGCCACTGAATACGTACTGACTAACAAAATTGACAATAAATATGAGTCAGTAAGTAGCGAGAACGCTTATGCATGCATAACCTTTACACCAAGCTGAGTGTTTTCTGAGGGTCATCAAGCACTCGCTCTTTTCTTCGATAAGGGAATACGTAATGAGATTAAATAAGCTAAAGTTTAACCCCATAACCGCACTTTCCATTCTGCTAATGACGGCTGTCATGAATCCAGTTTACGCAGAATCCAACGACGAGCAGTTCGAGTTAGGAAAACAAAAAGCCAAGGTGTGTATGACCTGTCATGGCGTTGATGGTATCTCAACACAAGACCCTTACCCGAACCTTCGCGGTCAAAAAGTGGGATACCTCATATCTTCACTGAAAGATTATCAGACAAGGGAAAGAACCAGTGGTTTGGCGATTCTCATGCAGCAACAAGCCGACACACTTTCAGATCAAGACATCCGAGATATCTCCTACTTCTATTCAATGCTCGGCAAGGAATCAAGTTCAGTTAGCGACTCAAAAACAGACAGCAAATCAAAACTGTAGGCAAGGAGCCTTGTTATGGAACAAGTGACAACGCAGTACAGCATTAAGGTTGTGAAGTACTTTATCATCGCCTCTTTAATTTGGGCGATTGTGGGGATGATCATCGGCGTGATCCTCGCCGCTCAATTATATTGGCCTGTGCTCAATTTCGATTCTCAATATTTCCAATTTGGTCGTCTTCGCCCTCTGCATACCTCAGGCGTTATTTATGGGTTTGTGGTGAATATTCTAATGGGGACTTCACTCTATATTGCCCAACGAACTGGCCATTGCGAACTGTTCAATAAAAGCCTGTCGTGGATGGTCTTTTGGGGATGGCAATTTATTCTACTACTCGCGGTCATCTCGTTGCCTGGGGGCCACACCAGCTCAAAAGAGTATGCGGAACTTGAATGGCCAATCGACTTAATGATTGTACTGGTGTGGGTGCTCTATGCAGTGTTGTTCTTTGGCACCCTTGCCAAGCGGAAAGTTAGCCATATCTTTGTGGCTAACTGGTTTTTTGCTGCTTTCATTATCGTTGTTGCCATGATTTTCATTGTGAACAATCTTGCGATGCCGGTCTCTGCCATGAAGTCCTACTCTGTATTCGCAGGTGCTCAAGATGCGATTGTTCAATGGTGGTGGGGACATAATGCCGTTGGTTTCTTACTGACCGCTGGTGTGATTGGTATGAACTACTATTTCATACCAAAAGCGGCGGACCGACCTATCTACTCATACCGTTTGTCTGTGATCCATTTCTGGGGCTTGGTCGGCTTTTACACTTGGGCCGGAACGCACCACTTAGTCTACTCTTCCGTTCCCATCTGGATTCAGAACATCGGGATCGTGATGTCATTGATCCTGTGGCTCCCTTCCTGGGCTGGCGCTTTCAATAGCGCAATGACCCTTCTACAAAACAAAGAAAAGCTGAAGTCCGACTACATTCTTTTATTCTTTTTCTCAGCAATTCTTTACTACTGCTTGGCAACATTCGAAGGTCCGTTACTTGCTATTCGCTGGTTCAACATGGTGGCACACAACACCGAATGGATAATCGGCCACGTACATTCCGCAGCACTCGGGTGGGTTGGAATGTCAGGGATAGCGGTTTTTTACTACTTCATTCCACGCTTATGGGGCCAAACCGAACTTTGGTCACGACGATTGATTAAGTGGCACTTCTGGCTTGCTCATGCTGGCGTCGCCATTTATGCGATTGCGCTTTGGGTCGCGGGTATCGGTGAAGGTTATATGTGGCTTGCTCAAAATGAAAATGGCGAACTGATATACAGTTTTGTAGAGGCTATGGACTTTAAAGCACCTTGGTTGTTCTTACGATTCTTTGGTGGTGCGCTGTTTGTTCTGGGTTTATTCCTAATGGCATTTAACTTATTTAAAACCGTTCGTATGCCAGTTGTACATAACGCTAAACACGCCGTTAATGAGGGGGCTTAAATGATGAGTAAAGACTTTACACATTCAATCGTCATTTTAATTTTGACCACCGTTGTCGTCGCTTCCTTCTCTCTGTTGGTTTGGGTAGTGCCTAGTATTGTCCGCGGAGACGACATTGCCAAAGGCAGCTTAGCGATGCCACTCACACCGATAGAGTTAGCAGGCCGAGACATATACATAAGTGAAGGCTGTCATGTGTGTCACACCCAAATGGTTCGCCCTCTAGAACCAGAAGTGAAACGTAATGGTCGTCCCAACAAAGAAGCAGACGACATCTACGAATTTCCTAACTTGTGGGGTTCTAAGCGCACGGGTCCGGACCTCACTAATTTAGGGAGAAAGTATTCTGACCAGTGGCATGCTATTCACTTAATTGACCCTCGAAAAGTCGTACCGACATCGATCATGCCCGCCTACCCTTGGTTATTTGAACAGACTCTGTCAGGCGACGACATAAGCGACAAAATGGAAACCCTCCGCATACTTGGCGTTCCTTATACTGACCAAGAAATAGGTGACGCCAGATTACAAGTAAGAGGAAAAACCAAAGGTGAAGCTCTGATCCGCTATCTACAAAGCCTTGGTAAAGATACGTCACAGGAGGTATCACAATGAGTGCATTTTGGAATCTATGGGCGGTAATTTTAACCTTAATCTTCTTCGTTCTTATGGTGTCTGTTATCGTTAAATATTGGCGTAGCAATCACCAAGCCGATCAAGACCACACCCTTGGCACTTTTGATGGCATTGAAGAAAAAGATGCGCCACCGCCAAAACTACTCTTTGTTAGCTATGCTATTGCCTTTCTATTGTCTGCTGGCTATTTGGTGCTCTACCCCGGGCTTGGTGAATGGGAAGGGTTAGTCGATTGGAAGCAAAGTGACGACAAACTCAGCTCACCCAGCACAACGTTAAACGAGCAATTCTCTCAAACAACGGAAAACACCCTCGAAGGATTGTCTGGCATACCCGAAATAGTAAACAGCGGACAAATCTTGTTCCAAACTCACTGCGCGGCTTGTCACCGCGACAACGCTCAAGGTCAGAAACACTTCCCTAACCTTATTGACCAAGAATGGCTATATGGTGGTAGTGATGAAGCGATCATTCATTCGATCGCCAAAGGGCGAAATGGCGCGATGCCGGGTTGGAGCGAGATAATGCGCCCCGATGAAGTGGCTAAGGTTTCTTACTACTTAGCTTCGCTCAATCAACGCCATACCGATGTTCCAGAAGTAAAAGTTAAAGTCGGCAAAGAGCTGTTTGCAAAATATTGTTCATCTTGTCACGCCGATGGTTCTGTCGCGAATCCGGCGATCGGCGTCCCTGATCTTTCAGATGATATCTGGCTGCACGGAGGGAGTATTGAAGAGATACAACACACTATCAACAAAGGCTTGAACAACCTGATGCCTGCGTTTGATAAACAGCTTACGGAGAATGAGATACTCGCACTGGGTGCTTACATTAGACATGCGAGCTCAGTGCAGCAGCAAAGACTCGCGAACCTAGAAGCTCAGTCTGTTGAGCGTGGTGAATACCTCGCTTATGCCGGTGACTGTGTCGCGTGTCATAGTGCAGAAGGTGGCGAACCCTTTGCTGGCGGGCTTCCTTTTGTGACCCCTTTCGGCACCGTCTATTCAACAAATATTACGCCCCACACAACAGAAGGTATTGGTACTTATAATTTTGATGATTTCCGAGCCGCGTTAGTTGCAGGTAAAGGTAAGAATGGTTACCTGTACCCTGCAATGCCTTACACCTCTTATCAATACCTCACAGACCAAGACATGCTCGATTTGTGGGAATACATGCAGTCAATCACCGCGGTGCCTCGCCGCAATGACGACAACAGCATGATGTTCCCATCGAATATACGTCTAGGTCTGCTCGGGTGGAACATTGTGTTCATGGATACCGACCCGATTGACTATCAAGTGCCCGAAGAGCTTAAAACGGAAGTCGAAAACGTTGAGAAATGGCAGCAAGGGAAATATTGGGTGGCTGGCCTTGGACACTGCTCTGAGTGCCATACCCCTCGAAACATTGCTCAAGCGCTGATACCCGAACGTATTTTCCAAGGTAACTTGATTGACGGTTGGAATGCGCCCGATATCACGGCCAACGAGCTGTATGTCGATGGTTGGGATGAAGCGACACTGACCGATTTCTTACACACGGGTCACTCAGACAAAGGGACTGCTTTTGCGGGCATGGCAGACGTAGTAAAAAACAGCCTAAGCTTGATGACGCGTGAAGATATCGAGTCGATGTCCTATTACCTACTCAGTGGTGACATCAACAACACCATCAGCAGTGACGCCGTTCCGTTGCAGCCCAAAGGGTTTGACGAAGACTCTTACGCGACTGACATTTACACCACTTATCGCCAGACATGTGGAGCCTGTCATGGTGACGATGGTAAGGGACGTGACCCTATCGCCCCTACTCTGTTGAATAACGGCATCATCATGCACAGCGATCCATTCAACACCATCGCAGTAACCGTGCGTGGCCTGCAACCCACCTATCTCGACAAAGACAGAAACTTCATGCCAATGGCAAGCTTTGAAGATGTGCTGTCGGATCAAAGATTGGCTGAGTTGATCACCTTCGTGCGATTGCACCTTGGAGATAGAGAGGAACCAGTAACGGCAGAGCACGTTCGAGAGGTAAGAGAAACTCTTGAAGCTGCAGGTTACGCTGGAGGGTTACACACCACACCTGAAATGTACGAAAGTCGAGACAAGAACATTAACATTCGCTAGGTTCTGTACGTATTCAATTTACTCGGTAAGCAGCCACAATACGTTACTTCTATCACGGCTTAATCAATTAAAAGGAGACCAGCGTGTCTCCTTTTCTTTGTTATCAAGCCGACACTCTCAACGATTGAGACCACAACACAATTATAACTAACTGATTACACAATTAAGCAGAGCTGCACACAATGCGATCAATCTCGCAGAACAAATACAGTACCAGGTGCATAATACGCAAAATTTTATAAAGGTGCAGCAGAGGACAGATATGGATACAACTACACTCATCTACGATACATTGGAAGGTCTGTCGAGCGCAAAGCCACAGCAACACGCTCAAATCCGCCAAAATCTATATAACCAATTAGATTTATCATTTGAGAAGCAGTTGGCTTTGTATTCATCAGTTCTTGGTCCAGCAAGTGCTGGTAGATTGACCGATTTGGATAGCGCAGTGATGTCTGCACGCAAGATTGTTGGCTTAGAAAACAGCTAAGTAATCTTCAACCGCTCTCAACTTTAACGCTGCCACTGTGCAGCGTTTTTTATGGATGCCATTTACGATAAGTACCGTTGGTTACGATGAATGCAGTTAGGTACGATAAATACTGTTAGTTAAGATCAGTTCAATAAGTTCTGTTTTTCAAGTTACACGCATTCTCATTTGGTTAATCTTATGTTCCATTTTTAACAGGTGTGCAACCTCAACAATGGCGCTAATGTTAGTAGCACGTTAACCACACATCGGATTGAAGAATCATGAGAGTACTTATTGAATATACACAAACAGGCAAATACCGTGATCATGCGTGGGAAGCACTAACTATTCGTTCCAAGGGCGAAGTTCAAGCTGTGACTCCCTCTTATGCGGCTCAACTTATCGAACAGAACCGCGCCAGCTTATCGACTACTGAAAATCAAGATATCGTCATCCAACCATAATGAGTTTAGGAACTATCCCTCCCGGTTCTTAAACTCTCTGTTTTACTCGCTTTAGTAATCAATACGATACTGAGTAAAACAGAGTTTGATGACATAAAAAAACGCTGCACGAATGCAGCGTTTTCTTGTTTCTAGCGTATCTTGTCTCTAACGTAGAGAGCTTCTAACATCGATAGCTTCTAACGTAGATAACCTACGCAGAGAGTTTGACTATTTTGGCAGGTTCTCTAACGCTTCGACCATCGTCATTAATTTATCTACAATTCGTTCACCATCGACTCTCAAGCCATTGTGTTCATACTCGTTAGTGATCCACGCTTTCGAATTTGGAATATTCGCCAGTGTTTCACGGCTGTAATCCAGCTCTACATACATATCATCCGCATAAACCGCACATGCCATCGGAACCGTATTCTTGCTCAGTTGCTCTGCGTTATACAAAGAACCCCAATCCGACTTCTCGGCCAACATGTTTGCCGCTTCACGTAATGGCTTCAGCGTTTCTAGTTGGTCGAACATCCATGGGTACACCATTTCTCCGGTAAACCAGAACTCGCTACCCGTTTGGTAGTTAAAGTGTGAGTACTGTTCACGAACTCGATGTGCAGACCAGTTAGACGCTGCACCTTGGCAGTAAATCGATTCATGCAAAATCGCGTAGATTGGGTTCGTTAGGTAGCCCTGCTCTTGCTGCATTTGATTTAAGAAGCTATAGCTCAACTGTTTTTGACCATTCACTTCAACAAACGCACTCTCTAGTGTGAAGTACATCGGAAGGTTTGCTTCGCCGCCACCAAGATTAATGCCGATCAACTGGAACTGTTCAACTGTAAACACCTGACCGTTTGGCAGTCTCACATCGTTGTTGAGCAGGTAATCAGAGATCTCGCGACACATAGCTTGTGCATGTGGGAACTGAGCAAAGAAAGCTCTGTTTTTGTCTTCTACACGCTTGTAAGTCGCACGATAAACATCGTCAGCTTCTCGTTCAATAGAAGGAATGCCGCCCGTCACATAACAACGCTGCAAGCTCTGTGGGAACAGTGACAAATAGCTCAGTGTACAGAAGCCACCAAAGCTTTGACCAATCGTCGACCATTGCTTAACACCAAACTGTTCACGAATCGCTTCAGCGTCACGAACGATGTTATCCGCTCTGAAATGCGTTAAGTACTCAACTTGTTGTTCTGGAGACTGAAGGGCCAACGTTTCATGGCTGATCACCGTGCTGTTGCCTGTACCACGCTGGTCCAGAAGCAGAACACGATAGTTTTGTAATGCACGCTTTAGCCAACCTGATTGACCGCTCACTCGTGGAGATGGAAAGCCTGGGCCGCCCTGAAAGTAGATCAGCCACGGCAGTTCTTGCGCATCTTTAGCAAGATCAACCAGTTCACGTGCGAAGACTTGGATCTGTTGTCCATCTTTGGCTTGATAGTCGAGTGGCAACTCAAAAGAGTGCTGACGATACAGGGTGGTTCCATCAATAAAGTTAGCTTGCACGCTTCATTCCTTTTTTATCTGATTCTAATGTCATCGGTACGAATAAAAACGGCGCCCGTTGGCACCTAGAATTAGCAAGATACGCATAGTGGCTTGTAAAAGAAACCGTTTGTTTAACATGAATGTGAAGGTGCTTCGTTTAATTGTTCAATTACCTCTCAACGGGTAACAACGTGTGTCAAAACAGTCAATTTAGAATAGGTAAATCCAGCGAGAGATCAAAAGAGTGAAGCAAAAAAAGAGGGACAAATAAAAAGAGCTTAACGAGGTGAGGATACGTTAAGCTCTTTGGGTTTATCTGTTTTGATAAACTAACTAACTAACTAACTAGCTTACTCGCTGTTAATCTATCGAACCTGTTAGTTCTAATGAACCTATTAAATCTAGCGACTACGAAGCCGTCAGTTCACCGGCACCTTGAGTCGAGCGTTCGCTGCTCTGAACTAGGATTGCGGTAGCGGTCTCTTTCAGTGCCGCCCACTCCCCATCATCAACTTCAATGCCATCGTTCCACGCTTTCTCTTGAGTTTTAAAAAGCGCTTCTGATTCAATGTGTGTTTGGTAGCCATCTGACAAACGTTCGATATCGAAATCCTGGACGGAAAGTTCGATGGTCATATTGTGGATATGTTCGTACGATGCCAGTGGCAAATCTGATAAAAACAGTTCTGGAGCAACGCAACCACGGTTAAGCACATACAAAGTGCTCTTAGGGTTAGAGCCGTTATCCCAACGTGCCATGCACGCAATACCTTTCGCAGCTAACTTTACAAGCTCACTGTACGCCAACCAACGGTTGTGGCAATTATTTAACTCAATTTTCAGCGTCTTTTTACCGACCATTTTTTCAATGGCGTAATCGATAACCACAGGAAGGTGACACGCTAAGCTCGCCTTGTGCAGGTCGACTTCAACAGTGTTATCGCTGCGCACTTGAATGTCTACAGGGCAATCGTCTTCTAACCCCATAAAGTTGCTCGCATTATTAAAATGACGAACACCATCCAAGCCAACCATCTGTAAATCTGCCACCATGTTCGCTATCACATCGGCTTCACCACATGTACGACGCATACCCAAAAAGGCTTTATTAACGGCCGCTACCAGTTCATTGTGAGAAACGATCATAACGATTTACCTCCATGTTGAGCGTTGATATGTGTAGGAACTTGATTTGAGTCAGCCATCTCCGCTTCACTCGGTAACAGTGGGAACACCCATTCGTCCTGATGAATCTCATCAAGCAGTGGTGCTCCTTGGAAAAACGTCACTCGTACCCAGCGATCTGAGCGAGGATCAAACTTAGTCGCACCAAACATTGCTAGTTTACAACGCAGTAAGTGCATTGGCGGCGAGTCTTGGTGAAGCACATTCATTTGAATGTCGCCCATCGCCTTGTTACCTAGCGTCCACACACGGCGCGCAATTGCACGGTGTTGCGGCTGTTTAACAAGGAATTCGGCCAATGAAAGCTCAGGCGCAAATTGCAACAAAGCATGGTACAAACGATAAGCTTGACGACCAATATCCAACGGCAGTTCACGCTCTTCACCCAGCTCTTCGCCTCGAACTCCGAGCCTTGGCTCTTCTTTGTCTTGAGAGCGATACCAGAACCAGTAGTTGTTTTCTGCTTTAGTAAAGTCGGTCGTGATCGCCCAACGGTACTTTTCTTCGAGTACAACCAGAAGGTCTTGAATCTTTTTGCCGCTAGGAAGCGACAGTGTTTCGCTGCAATTCATTTGCTCTTGATGGGCGTCCACTAATTCTGGGTACAATTCCATCAAACATGAGATAAGGATTTCTTGGGCTTCCATACTCATTTGCTTAGATTGCTCGACTAACTGCGACCATGTATCGCACAGGCTGACAGAAGCTTCTAATGATTGTTCTGTGTGCTTCAAATCATCAACAGCAGCTTTGTTCAGCTCTTGTTGTGTTTCATTGATGGTAACGACTTGTTCTAAATGACAAATCGCTTTTTTAACTAAGGTACGTAGTGGCTCGATCAACGCCGTATTAGTCTCACTGGACAACACGTCCGCCAATGCGTGTTCACGGGTCGTCATCCACTGATCGACAATACTAGGGTGGTTAATAAGGTATGGCGCCATGCCTAAACCAGTTGCATTACCAACACCAAGGTAACGTTGTAATCCTCGATGCAAGGTAATCGCTTGTTCACCGCCCTGTTGTTCGGCTAGGTAATGAACCCAGTCTAAGCTGAACTCACGCAGCATATACACCGCACACATTTGCGCGCTAAACGACTGATTAAAATCTTCATTTTTCTCTAAGATTTTAAAATCAGCGATTCCAAATTTGCCATTACCATAAACGGCAGTGGTTCGCAGGATGTAGCCTACTTCAGCCAGTTCTTTGGGCGTTGGTTGAACACCTTTAGCCAGGTGACTCACGATGTGTTCAAACACACGTACACTTTTGTTTGCACGCGCTAAAACAAGCACATTGTTAGGATTACGGCCGGCTTCTTGAAGCGGTACATTCGCACGAAGTCTTTCAAGTAGGGTGACATCAACATCACCAAGAACAAGCGCAAACGTTACGTCCCACTTTTCAGCAATTACACGGTCATTTCGTTCGTCATCTGCAATTTCATCGCAGAAAACAACCAAATGATAAACATGGTTTGGCGTCGCTAGCTTATAGATAACATGACCAAAACCCTGAGCGTCTAATTGCCACTCATGTTTCGTCACTTTCCATTCTTGCTGCGCCATTTTACGAATCAGAGTTCTAACGAAGCTGATACGTGTTTGGTGCATTGCACCTAGCCTTTCCGGTGCCATGACGACAGTCGCGTCACGTAGTGCTGATTCAGTGTAGGTAGAACGATGTGCATCCATTTTGCTCACCACCTTATAGTTATAGGATTTTGCTAGCCATTCAGAACCGATCGTTGCCATCATTTGAAGCATTCGTTTTTACAGTGTGTTGGTTAGCTTTCACGTTATTTGGGGTAAGTGAACTCACCCCCTTATTATTTGTCCTGACTAGATCGATTGACCTAAATACGTGCCGCCCGGTGTATCTTCACCAGTACGGGTTTCCTCTTCCTTTCGGAATCTTGTGTCAGCCTTCTTTCAAAGGCTGACACCTTTTTTCTCTTTCATTTTTAGAGAGCGTTTTCTCTACAGGCTGTTTTCTTTACAGATCCTGCTCTTTTATAAACTCGGCTCTTCTACAAACCCTGTTCTTTTGCCATCTTGATTGCGATTTGAGGCGCATTCCAAAGCGATGGCAGTAAGATTATGGACACTGGTACCGCTGTGATTACGATGAACGATTGCAGCGCTGAAATGCCGCCAGAACCTAGGGAAATCAGAATCAATGCCGTTACCCCCATCATCACACCCCAGAAAGTACGAATAATTGCGTTAGGCTCAGTCTCACCACTGACTACCACACTGATGGTGTAAGTCATCGAATCACCGGTCGTTACGATGAAGATCGTGGTTAAGATCAAGAACAGAATAGAGATAAGCATTGGCATAGGTAGCTGCTGAGTTACCGCCAGTAGCGCGCCTGGTAAGTTGAAGCCTTCGAACGCTTTACTTACGCTGCCTGGATCTGCAATTTCGAACGCAAGACCAGAGCCACCAACAATCGTGAACCAGAAGCAAGTTACAAACGGTGCGATAAGGCTAATGGTTGATACCAATTGGCGAATACTACGACCGCGTGAAATACGAGCGATGAAGATTGCCATCATTGGGCCGTAACCTAAGAACCAACCCCAGAAGAACACTGTCCACCAGCTTAACCAACCTTCATCACCACGGTATGTTGCCATTGGGATGAAGTTATCTATCATGCTGCCTACACCTTGAATGTAGCCATTGAAGATGAAGTTCGTTGGACCGAAGATAAGGATGTAAATCATCAATGCCATTGCTAAAATTACGTTGTAACGACTTAGCATTTGCATTCCGCGGTTGAGACCACTTAATGCCGACAATGTGTAAAGCACGATAGCGAACAAGATAATGATTAGCTGAGTTGTGAAGCCATCTGGAATACCAAACAGTTCATTCAGAGCGTAGCTGACTTGCAAGCCCAAGAAGCCAATCGGACCGATAGTACCCGCCGCTACAGCGACAATACAACATGCATCAATCAGTGCGCCGGTATGGCCTTTCAGTGCTCTTTCGCCCAAAACTGGGTAAAGCAAAATACGAGGTTTAAGAGGCAAGCCTTTGTCGTAGTGAAGGTGCATAACCACGATAGACGTTAAGCTGCCCACAATAGCCCATGCTAGGAAACCCCAGTGCATGAATGATTGTGATAAAGCATTCACTGCGCCTTGCTGTGCGTTTTCTTGTGCACCATACAACGGTGGTGGGTTAACGTAGTGTGCGATAGGCTCTGCTGCCGCCCAAAATACACCGCCGCCCGCAAGTAGTGTACAGAAGATGATTGCCATCCAGCGGAAGCCATCCATCTCAGGCTTATCGATGCCACCTAGGATAACCTTGCCTGTTCGCCCTGCCGCAAGGCCAAGACCAATAAGAAAAGTCAGAAGAAGAAGCATTTGCCAATAAGGGCCGAACACTTTTACCGACCAAGCAAAGCCTGTATTTACTAAGCTTGATAGCAGCTCGCCATCAAATAAAGCAAGCGCCACGAACAGAGCGATAAAACCGCCGCTGTACCATAGTGCTGGGTTGGTTAGTCCTAATTTGTCTGACGTAGATTCAGACTGTGTATTTTTGCTTGCTGTGTTTGCTTGACCCGCATTTACGTTTGAAGATTTCACGCTATTGGTTAAATCAGACATACTCTGACTCCAGAGGTTTCTTTGCAGCTGTCACTTTAATGATGACTACAAGAGGTGTATTTAACACCTGCCCTATTGTTTTTTGTGTTGGGCAGGCTAATCCATGTTTGGGTTACCGCGTTGCGAAATAGACCGTTGTTCCTTTTGAATAGTGAAATTGGTTAAAACAGCACGTCTAAATGAACGTTTATTAGAAGGCTGCTAATTCGATGATTGCTAGTGAAAAAACACTTAACCCTTGCTTTGAGGCTCTAGGCCATCTTTCAAGAAGTTAAACCAGTTTTCTCCCAAGACTTGCCCAGCTTCAGACTCGCTGAAACCATGGCGCATCAATCCGTTATAAATATTTTCCATACCCGCACTACCACAGAACCAAGGCAACGCATCTGGCCAACCTGAGTTGTTCGCAGAGCCTTCACCGTAGTCCATTGCTTTAGACCAACGACCATTTCTCATCCACTCAAGAACGGCTTGCGGCTGGTTTAAGCATAGGTCACTACCAATACCTAGGTGTTCAACGCCAACCATGTCAGCGGTAGTCGCAACCATTTGGCAGAAATCTTCCAACGTACATTGGCTGCCATTTGGTAGGTGGAATGGGTACAAGCTGAATCCGATCAAGCCACCGCGTGCGGTTAGGGCTTTAATCACATCATTTGATTTGTTTCGTAGTGCATCATGAGCAAACGTTGGGTTCGCATGGCTAATACAAATAGGACGAGAAGACAGGTCAATCGCCTCAAGCGTTGAACGCTCGGCACTGTGAGACATATCGATGATCATGCCCACTCGGTTCATCTCTTCAATCGCTTGCTTGCCAAAGCGTGTGATGCCTGTGTCGTTCTTCTCGTAGCAACCCGTCGCCAATAAGCTCTGGTTGTTGTACGTCAATTGCATGATCAAAAGACCTTGCTGACGCATTACTTCGATAAGACCAATCTCATCATCGATTGGAGAACAGTTTTGAGCACCTAGAAAAATGCCGACTTTGCCTGTCGCTTTTGCAGTTTCCACATCAGCCATTGAATGAATCGGCATGATAATGTCTGCATTCTGCTCGAATCTTAAGTTCCATTCTGCAAAGCGAGATAAGGTTTCACGAGCTGTCTCGTGGTAAACCGCGGTAGCGTGAACTGCTGTAATGCCGCTCGCCTTTAGTGTTTGGAAATATTCTCTGTTCCAATTGCAGTATTGCAATCCATCTATAACAATCCGTTGCTGGTACATAACCACTCCTATTGAAAGCTCAGTGTTCTAGCTCGGTTTTGAAAACACGCTCAAATAACATGTTTTCAAAAATGGGTTAAATCACTTACTGGGTGCTCAGTCTTTGAAATCTACATTGATTGAGCGTAATTGGGTTTGGATGTTGGCCTGACTCTGTGAATCAGGCCAATTCGATAGCTGTATAGTTAGTGTCTGTTTAGCTAATGACTCCAACTATCTCGTTCTAGTTAATAGAAATCTAATTAACAGAAAGCTGCTTAGTAAGGACGCTGGTAAGCTGTCTTCACGACTGTGTAGAACTCTTTCGCGTATTGACCTTGCTCACGAGGACCGAAGCTAGACTCTTTACGACCACCAAACGGTACGTGGTAGTCGGTGCCTGCTGTTGGTAGGTTCACCATCACACAACCTGTTTGCGCTTGTTGCTTGAACATTGCGCTAGTACGTAGGCTTTGAGTAATGATGCCGCCCGTTAGACCAAAGCGAGTATCGTTTGTTGTCGCAATCGCTTCTTCTAGGTCAGCGACACGAATCACGCTTGCCATTGGTGCAAACACTTCTTCTTGGTTCACTTCCCAATCGTTCTTAGTGTTTAAAAACAGCGTTGGAGACATGTAGAAGCCTTCGTGTTTCATGCTTAGGCGTTCGCCACCAAATGCGAGCTCACCGCCGCTTTGACGTGCCTTCTCAACCCAACCTAGGTTTGCTTCAAGTTGGTTGCCGTCAACAACAGGACCCATGAACACGCCGTCTTCTAGTGCGTGACCCACTTTCAGCTCGCTCATACGTTTGATTAGTGCTTCAACGTATTGGTCGTGAATGCCATCCATAACCACTAGACGAGAAGATGCTGTACATTTTTGACCTGCGCCAGAGAATGAACCTGCAATCGTTGCATCAACGGCTGTTTGGATATCAGCATCATCTGCAACCACAAGTGCGTTCTTGCTGCCCATTTCTAGTTGGCAACGAACGAAGTTTGGCGCTGTAGCAGCGGCAACCTTACGACCCGTATCAACAGAACCGGTAAAGCTCACACCGTTCACTTCTTTAGAGTTGATCAGTGCATCACCTACTTTTGAACCACTACCCAGTACAAGGTTAAACGTACCTGCTGGCATACCTTGACGGTGGATGATTTCCGTTAATGCAACCGCACTTGCTGGTGTTAGGTTTGCCGGTTTCCAGATAACACTGTTACCGAAAGCAAGCGCTGGAGCGATTTTCCAAGCAGCAGTCGCTGTCGGGAAGTTCCAAGGAGAGATGATGCCGATAACACCCACCGCTTCACGAGTCACTTCTACAGAAACACCTGGGCGCACTGATTCTGCGTTGTCGCCAATTTGACGAAGCACTTCAGCCGCAAAGTACTGGAAGAACTGACCTGCACGGTAAATTTCACCACGACCTTCAGCAAAAGGCTTACCTTCTTCACGAGAAAGCAACTTACCTAGCTCATCACAACGTGCAATCAGCTCGTCACCAATCGCTTGAAGTACAGCTTGCTTACGTTCAATCGGCGTTTTTTCCCACTCTGGTTGAGCGTGCTTCGCCGCTGAAATCGCCTGTTGAACTTGGTCAGCACTTGCTTGTGCGAAGTTACCGATGTTTTCAGAAATATCTGATGGGTTAATGTTCGCAACGGTGCTTACACCCGCTTGCCATTCGCCGCCAATGTAAAGTGCGTTTTCTGCTTGAACATTCTGTAATTGAGTCATCATTCTGTCCTTGTAACGGTTAGGTTGCGTTTGAGCCTGGCAACCATCTGATTAATGAATAAAACGTTAATTTATATAAGAAATAACGTTTAAATCTTGTATCTAAAACTGAACCAAGACGCTTGTATCAATAAAGATCTTTACAGACAAATAGCTTTAATCCGCAAATTGCCTCAGTTCACAGTATCTTTATTCAGGTTGAGAGGCTGATGCGTAAACCACGAACTCAACCAACATTTCTTCTCTTGCTAACCCTGCAACGACGACCGCAGCACGGTTTGGATAAGGTGCATTGAAGTATTCTCCGTATACGCTGTTGACCGTTTTTAGATATTCACGGTCTGTCACGTAAATCAGAACTTGCAGCACTGAATCCATAGATTCGCCTGCACACTCCAACGTATGAACAAGGTTGTTAAAAGTCTGACGCGTTTGCGCTTCGATACCGCCTTCTACTACTGCGCCAGTTTCATCAATTGGAATCTGCGCTGTGTATAGAGTGCCGTTATTAACGATTGCCCACTCTAGTGGTGCTTTTGAAGCGAAAAGCTCGGTTTTTACTGGGTGTTTTTTAGTTTGTGCGTTCACGATTCCATCCAACTTTGTAACAACTATGTTTCAAGATGGTTAAATACTGCACCTTGACGGCTGATAAATCTAACGGTAAATTTTGTGCATTTGATAAATAAAATCTATCACCTTTAAAAAAGTAAGGTATAGCAAGGCCTAGAGAAGGATTCCTGTCATGAGTATTAAGCTACAACAGTTAAAACATTTTGTTTTAGTGGTCGAAGAAGGTGGATTTAGAGCGGCATCTCACCGAGCAAATCGCTCGCAAGCGGCACTTTCAACATCGATAAAAGAGCTAGAAAAAATTCTCGGCCAACCACTGTTTGAAACGGGCAACAAATCGACGCTGACACCTTTTGGCGAAATATGTTTACCGAAAATCATTCAATTCTTAAATGTTTACAAGGCATTAGATAACGACCTCCGTGCTGCAGCAGCTGGCCAACAAGGGCGAGTTCGAATAGCGAGTGTCCCTTCAGTAGCCGCAAAACTAATCCCTAGTGTTTTAGGGGCTTTTTGCGAAAAGTACCCCAATGTTGAGGTCAGCTTAATTGACGATAATGCGGCAGGTGTGGAAGCGAGATTACTCTCTGGAGAGGTGGATGTTGCACTCGGAAATAGCTCCCATCTAGAAGAAGAGAGCATCGATTTCACGCCTTTGCTCTCTGACCCTATTGGTGTGGTCTGCCTCAAAGACAACCCCATCGCCTCTCAACGAGAGGGAATAGAATGGCAAACTTTGTTAAAACAACCCTTCATTCGCAACGGCACTTGTACCCTACTTGACCCAACACCCGCACGAATGCTCAGCGAACAGGCTCTTTATTCGGTAGAGAACATCACTTCGTTGTTTTCGGTGTTAGAACTCGGGATAGGCGTGACCACGCTACCTAAACTGGCTTTCCCAACCAATGAAACCCGTTTGGTGTGGATCCCATTGATTGACCCACCCTTACAGCGTCAGATCGGTATTTTCAGATTGGCTGACCGTACGATCTCGCCACAAGCACAAGCCTTTCATGACTTGTGTATTCAATACCTAAGCTATGAAGAGTAATAGAAAAACATGAATGAAGGCGCTTCCTGTAGGCCTATTGATACGACAAACATCTTTAGATTCTGATTATTTCTGTATTGAAACTGTGATTTCTGGGTCGATGCTCTGCGAATTCGTCCGATAATAATTCGACCCAACCTCAGCGATACCTCTATTTTTGAGTCTATTAACCCGTACTTTCCACCTGCATGTACGTTTCCTCGCCCTCATCATTGACCCTAGATCTTGTTGCATCAGCGGTTGGGTGATGAATTTTCAATCAAATTTTCATCTTGAACCCGGTGCTGGGCGTGTTGATTCGCGTTCCAATACATCAATAATGAAAATATGATAACGATATTAAAAAATATTAGCTTAATGATAAGGAGCACCATACTGCTATTTCACTGCACAAACGAAACCTTCCAATATCAACAAAATCTTGGTTATACCCCGCTTCGAATACCAACCCGTCATCACATTTAGAAAAGACTCTAAGTCATTGAATATGCTTAATTGATAACGTCATATCTTAATATTTTTTCTCTCTAATTTTCTGGGTAAAACCTCCCTTTTCTCGCTATAAACAAAGCATTTTAAATATTCATGGATTTAATAACAGAACTATTACTTTCATAAATGAAAAACACTCATTTCAAAAATGGAATTATTGATGCCGATATTTGTCGTTTTGATCACATAATTTTAGGCGTAGTTTATATTTTGTCGAAACGATAGCGAGTTAGTTTTTAACGTTTAATTTCGTCAGGAGATATAAAGCCAGAAAGATTATTTCTTTGTTAACAAGTAAAGGTTTATTAACAAGTCAAATTGCTATTAACAAGTAAGTGCTAGTAACAAAACATATTCAAACTGTGTTTTATATTGACTTACACTGTTAAATATAAGGTTTTATTATGAGGCTTAATGGGATAAGTAGCGACATCCTTGTTGCTGCTAAAAGAGTTGTTCTCTGCCAAATAGTATTAGCCGTCGGTGTAGTTTTATATGAAGTGTTTTTTGGTAATAAAGTAGATATGGAGTCTTCAGCTTTGGGTGTCGTAATCGCGATGTTACCACCGCTGTTTGGTTTTATATATGCAAGCCTTAAGGTGCACAAGAACCCTAATTATAGTTTACGTGACTTAATGCAAATGAGTCGTGTCGTGAAAATAACCTATACGTTCTTAATGTTTATCCTGGCATTCCAGTTTTTTAAATTGGATAACCCAGTAATATTATACGCGTACATTTTCACAATGATTGGGTACTTCTTAACACCATTTATTACTGCCTCTACAAGATCGGAGTACGTGTAGTATGGATCAAGTCACTACCGCTCACGAATACATAGAGCATCACTTAACCTTCTTAACTACAGGTGATGGTTTCTGGGCGTTCAACATTGACTCAATGTTGGTATCTTGGATCACGGGTTTACTGTTTATTGGAGCTTTTCGATATGTAGTGACCAAGGGCACTAGCGGTGTTCCAGGTCGTTTTCAATGTGTTATCGAGCTTATCTTTGATTTCGTTAACAACCTAGTCAAAGAGATTTTTCAAGCGGAGGATAAATTAATAGGGCCACTGGCATTAACCACTTTTGTTTGGGTGTTGTTAATGAATGCAGTCGACCTATTGCCTATAGATTTAATACCAGGGTTAACTCGTGTAATGGGTTTAGAACACTTTAGAGACCTACCGACAGCGGATGTAAATATCCCAATGTCGATGGCACTCGGTGTGTTTATTTTATTGTTAACTTATACGTTTAAAAATAAAGGTTTGAAAGGCTTTATCAAAGAGCTAACTACTCAGCCATTTGATAACCCTCTTTTATATCCTGTTAACTTTGTTCTTGAATTAATAACATTAATTTCAAAGCCAATATCACTAGGCTTACGATTATTCGGAAATATGTATGCAGGCGAGATGATATTCATCCTTATCGCACTAATGCCTTGGTGGATGCAATGGGCACTAAGTGTTCCATGGGCCTTATTCCACATATTAATCGTATTCTTACAAGCATTTATATTTATGGTACTGACCGTTGTTTACTTAGCAATGGCAACAGAAGAACACCACTAATTAATAACTAAAAAATTAACTAACACATTATTTATCGGAGATACAAATGGATATCGTAAGCGCAGTTTTATATGTAGCAGGTGCATTACTGATCGGTTTAGGTGCAGCAGGTGCAGCATCTGGTATTGGTAACTTAGCGGGTAAATATCTTGAAGGTGTTGCTCGTCAACCAGACCTTACTCCAATGCTTCGTACTCAATTCTTCATCATGATGGGCCTTGTGGATGCTGTACCGATGATCGGTGTTGGTATCGGTCTATACATCATCTTTGCCGTGGCTTAATTAAAAGCTTTGAAAAGATCGATTTGTAAATAATCAAGATTTAGTGAGGAAGGTATGAACTTAAATGCCAGCATGTTTGGTCAAGCAATCTCATTCGTGATTTTTGTTTGGCTATGCATGAAATATGTATGGCCCCCTCTCACCGCGATGTTAGACGAGCGCCAAAAAGAAATCGCTGATGGTTTACGCCACTCAGAGAATGCAGCGAAAGAGCTAGAACTAGCAAAATCAAATGGCGCACAACTCGTCGCAGATGCGAAAAAAAATGTGACCGAACTGATTGAGCAAGGCAAAAAACGCCGCAACGAAATCATCACCTTAGCTCACCAAGAAGGTGAGCAAGAAAAAGCGCGCATCTTAGAGCAAGGTAGAGCTGAGCTAGAAGGCGAACGTCAAAAGTTACGCCGTGAACTTCAGGCGGATATGGCAGACGCTGTTATTCAAAGTGCACAGAAATTGATCAGCAAAAACCTAGATTCTGAAACGAACCGAGCGTTAGTTGATCAAATGATAAGCGAACTCTAAACGGAGGCAATATGTCAGATTACACCAATATTGCTCATCCCTACGCTAAAGCATCGTTCGACTTTGCTTTAGGTGAAAACAAGTTACAAGAGTGGCACTCAATGCTGTCCATTCTTGTGACGGTAGCGGAAGAAGAAACGATCGCTAAGCAGATTTCATCAGCAGAAGGTGTTCACACACAGCAATCTGAAGAACTGGTCAATCTCATCATTCACGTTTGCCAAGGACTTGTTGATGACCACGTCATTAATCTCATTAAAGTCTTGGCTGAGAATGGCCGTCTTGCAGTGATCAGAGACTTGTTTAACTTGTTCAGCGACCTAAAGGACGAACATGAACGTGTAATCCCTGTCACTGTCACCAGTTCAGAATTGCTTACACAAGATCAAGTTACATCACTCACTGCTGCACTTGAGAAGAAATTAGAGCGTCAGGTTGAAATGGAACAGGTTATTGATGACTCGCTGGTTGGCGGGATCGTAATCAAGGCGGGTGAAACCGTCATCGATGGTTCTTTGAACACATCAATGAACCGATTGGCTCATCAACTTCACGCGAGATAGGTAACAATTATGCAATTAAATTCAAATGAAATCAGCGATCTAATCAAAGATCGCATCTCGAAGTTTAATGTGAGCACCGAAGCTCGCAACGAAGGCACCATAGTCTCGGTTCGTGATGGCATCATTACTATTAATGGCCTTGCGGATGTCATGCAGGGTGAGATGATCGAGCTTCCAGGTGGTAAATACGCTCTTGCTCTTAACCTTGATACCCACTCAGTCGGTGCCGTGGTTATGGGGCCCTACACTGACCTTTCTGAAGGTATGAAAGTGAAAGGGACAGGTCGTATCTTAGAAGTACCTGTAGGTAATGGACTGCTTGGCCGTGTAGTGAACACACTAGGTGAGCCAATCGATGGTAAAGGCCCAGTGAGTTGTGACCGACTCGACCCTGTAGAAGTAATTGCACCCGGCGTAATCGAGCGTAAGTCCGTCGACCAGCCAATTCAAACGGGTTATAAAGCCGTTGATACCATGGTGCCTATCGGTCGTGGTCAACGTGAACTTATCATCGGTGACCGTCAGACGGGTAAAACAGCGTTAGCAATCGATGCGATCATCAACCAAAAAGATTCTGGCATCAAATGTGTGTACGTGGCTATTGGCCAGAAAGCCTCTACTATCGCAAACGTTGTTCGTAAACTGGAAGACCACGATGCGCTTAAAAATACCATCGTTGTTGTCGCATCAGCATCAGAGTCAGCCGCGCTTCAATACCTAGCACCTTATGCCGGTTGCACCATGGGTGAATACTTCCGTGACCGCGGTGAAGATGCACTGATCATCTATGATGACCTATCAAAACAAGCCGTCGCTTACCGTCAAATATCATTACTACTTAAACGCCCACCGGGTCGTGAAGCCTTCCCTGGCGACGTATTCTACCTCCACTCACGCTTACTAGAACGTGCGGCAAGAGTAAATGCGGAATACGTTGAGAAGTTCACAAACGGTGAAGTGAAAGGCCAAACAGGTTCATTAACCGCGCTTCCTATCATTGAAACTCAAGCGGGTGACGTATCGGCGTTTGTACCAACCAACGTAATCTCGATTACTGATGGTCAGGTTTTCCTACAAACCCAACTATTCAACTCAGGTCTACGTCCTGCTGTTGACCCAGGTATCTCGGTATCTCGTGTGGGTGGTGCAGCACAGTGCAAGATCATCAAGAAACTGTCTGGTGGTATTCGTACATCGTTAGCTCAATACCGTGAGTTAGCGGCATTCGCTCAGTTCTCTTCTGACTTAGACGACATGACGCGCAAACAGCTTGATCATGGTGAACGTGTAACCGAACTGATGAAGCAAAAGCAATACTCGCCGATGTCTGTCGCAGAGCAAGCAACGGTTATCTACGCAGCAGAAAAAGGCTATTTGGCTGACGTAGAGTTGCACAAAGTTGCGCGTTTTGAAGAAGAATTAATTGCTTACGCAAAGGGCCAAAACCCAGAGTTGTTCGACACCATTAACGCTAACGGTGACTACAACGACGAGATCGACAGTGCACTTGCAAAGCTTCTCGGTGACTTTGTAGCGTTGAAAGCTTGGTAAACGCTCCGGTTTGTTGGCTGGAAATCAAAACAAATTAGGAGCAGATGATGGCAAATACTAAAGAAATTCGCACCAAGATAGGCAGTGTTAGTAACACTCAGAAAATCACCAGTGCAATGGAGATGGTTGCGGCAAGTAAGATGCGTAAGGTTCAAGACAATATGACGCTAACACGTCCATATGCCGAGAACATGCGCAAAGTTATCTCTCATGTCGCATCAGGGTCGCTGGAATACCAGCACCCCTACCTTCAACAGCGTGAACCAAAACGCGTTGCTTACATCATTATTTCGTCCGATCGAGGCTTATGTGGTGGCTTGAACTCGAATTTGTTCAAGAAAGTGTTAGAAGAAATGGAGATGTGGCGTACCAAAGGCGTTGAGGTAGAAACGACCCTAATTGGTTCAAAAGCTATCTCATTTTTCCAACGCAGCGGCAATGTTATCGCGCAAACGTCAGGCCTTGGTGACGCGCCTAAATTAGAAGACATTTTAGGTACGGTTAACGCGATGCTAGGGCATTACGACGACGAAAAAATCGACAGCTTGTATCTCGTGTATAACCAGTTCATCAACACCATGGTTCAAGAACCAACGACCTTGCAGTTGCTGCCCCACCCTTCAGATTCTGAGGCCGATGGAGGCGCGAAAAAAGCACGTCGTTGGGACTACATCTACGAACAAGCACCAAGAGACATCCTCTCTGAG
This sequence comes from Vibrio sp. 10N.286.46.A8, assembly GCF_041470165.1. Lineage (NCBI taxonomy): Bacteria > Pseudomonadati > Pseudomonadota > Gammaproteobacteria > Vibrionales > Vibrionaceae > Vibrio > Vibrio sp. 10N.286.46.A8. The sequence continues at coordinate 10,054 of NZ_JBFRLX010000143.1, read as the reverse complement.
CTGTTACATCGATACATTGAATCACAAGTGTATCAAGGCATCGTAGAGAGCATTGCCTGTGAGCAAGCAGCCCGAATGGTGGCCATGAAAGCGGCGACCGATAACGCAGGCCAACTCATTGATGATTTGCAGTTGGTATACAACAAAGCACGACAGGCTGCCATTACCCAAGAACTGAGTGAAATAGTCTCAGGTGCTCAAGCTGTCTAAGTGCAGACAAGAGTGGGTTAAGAATAGAATTTGAGGATTTAGAGATGAGTGTTGGAAAAATAGTTAAAGTTATCGGCGCGGTGGTAGACGTCGAGTTCAGCGGCGGCAACAGCCCACGCGTTTATGATGCATTGAAAGTGACTAGCGAGGAAGCAAGCTCTCTCGTATTGGAAGTTCAGCAACAACTGGGTGGCAGTATCGTTCGTTGTATTGCAATGGGTACGTCAGATGGCTTGCGCCGCGGCCTAACTGTTGAAAACACCGGTTCTCCAATCACCGTTCCTGTGGGCGAAGAAACCTTAGGCCGTATCATGAACGTTCTTGGTCAGCCTATCGATGAATGCGGTGAAATCGGTCAAAAAGAAAGCTACGAAATTCACCGAGAAGCACCCTCTTATGAAGAACAAGCAAACAGCACTGAACTTCTTGAGACCGGCGTTAAGGTTATCGACCTTATTTGTCCGTTCGCAAAGGGCGGTAAAATCGGTCTGTTCGGTGGTGCTGGCGTAGGTAAAACCGTCAACATGATGGAGCTTATCAACAACATCGCCAAAGCACACTCAGGTCTCTCTGTATTTACCGGTGTTGGTGAGCGCACTCGTGAAGGTAACGACTTCTACTACGAGATGAAAGAAGCGGGTGTTCTAGACAAAGTAGCCATGGTTTACGGCCAAATGAACGAGCCACCGGGAAACCGTCTACGTGTAGCATTGACTGGCCTGACTATGGCTGAGCGCTTCCGTGATGAAGGTCGTGACGTACTGTTGTTCATTGATAACATTTACCGTTACACGCTTGCGGGGACTGAGGTGTCAGCACTGTTAGGTCGTATGCCTTCAGCAGTAGGTTACCAACCAACACTCGCTGAAGAGATGGGTGTACTGCAAGAGCGTATCACTTCGACTAGACAAGGCTCTATCACGTCTATCCAAGCGGTATACGTACCTGCCGATGACTTGACTGACCCATCGCCAGCAACAACCTTTGCTCACTTAGATGCGACCGTTGTACTGTCTCGTAACATCGCGGCATTGGGCCTCTACCCTGCAATCGACCCATTGGATTCAACATCTCGCCAATTGGACCCGCTTGTGGTTGGTCAAGAACACTACGACATTGCACAAAAAGTCCAAACAACGCTGCAACGCTACAAAGAGCTAAAAGACATCATCGCGATTCTTGGTATGGATGAGCTGTCTACTGAAGACAAACAAACGGTATCTCGCGCTCGTAAGATTGAACGTTTCTTAACTCAGCCTTACCACGTGGCCGAAGTGTTTACCGGTCAGAAAGGTGTATTTGTACCGTTAAGCGAAACACTAAGAGGCTTTAAAGGCCTGTTAGGCGGCGAATATGACGATATCCCAGAGCAGGCATTCTTGTACTGTGGTTCTATCGACGAAGTGCTTAACAAAGCAAAATCACTCTAAGAGGCAGGTGCACCATGGCTATCGGAATTACAGATAATACATTTCAACTTAATATTGTAAGTGCGGAAGGTACGCTGTTTTCAGGTCCAGCGTATGCCCTAGCCGTTTCTGGCGCTGATGGTGAGCTGGGGATCCGCCCGGGTCACTCCCCGCTTCTCAGTAAAATAAAGCCTGGCGTGACAGTGTTTGTCACAGACCCTAAGTCAGAGGGACAAGTGCTTTATGTTTCTGGCGGGATGCTAGAAGTTCAGCCGGATGTGGTAACGGTGTTAGCCGATACTGCCTTGCACGGCCAAGATATTGACCGCGCTCGCGCAGAAGAAGCGAAATATGCAGCCCTAGAGAATATCAATAAGGGCAATGTAGACATCAACTTTGCACAAGCTCAGCTTGAACTCGCAAAAGCCGTTGCTCAGCTTCGCGCATCAGAACTGACGTCTTCTCGCACTCGACACTGAGAATAAGCGTTATTGGCCGTTAGCTGTGCTAGCAAACAAATACAAAAAAGGCTCACTAACTAGTGAGCCTTTTGATATCTGCGTAACGTAAAACCTAGGTCTAACGTTGCTTGATGTTCAAACGAATAGTTTTAAAAGATTCGTTTTAGAAAAGCAGTTTAGAGCAGTCGTTTAGAACTGTAGTTTAAAAGAATTCAATCGAGTTACGGCCGCTTTTGTCGTCACGTGTTGGCTTTGGCGTATCCGCTTTCTTTTTCGGCTTTTTTTCTTTCTTCTCTTTTTTCTCTTTCTTTGGTTCAGCCGTTGCGCTTAGCATTTCTGCTTTGCTTTTCTTAGATTCTTTCTTCTTAGAATCCTTTTTAGACTGACCTTTCTTCGCCTTGTTCTCTTTTTTAGGCGCTTCTTTCTTTTTCGGCTGTTCTGATTCTTCTTGTACTGGCTGATCACACACCACTACATAGTACTCTTGGTTGAATTCAAAGAAGTCGCCATCGTACATTTTACGACGTTTACGAGTTTCTAATTCACCATTAACCGCTACATAACCTTCAGAAATGATGTGTTTAGCTTCACCGCCACCACTCACTAAGTTAGCAATTTTAAACACTTTGTAGAGTTCGATGGGCTGAGACGATACATCAATACCAATTGCTTCAATCTCAATCTCTTCGCCTTCTTCGCCCAGCTCTTGACCTTCGTAGTCAGCGTCTTCGTAATGTTCTTGGTCCATGGTGACCTCAACCTAAATATGTACTTCTGAAATATTGGGCGCAGTGTAATCTTAAAACAACTAAATGACCATGTTGAATTATGGTTCAAGCATCGAGTTTACTGGATTAAAGCTATCTTTAGCACCATAAAACAAAAGAAGAGAACTAACATCATTAGCTCTCTTCTTATTTAAACCATAGCTCAGTTATCGCTTGTTAGGTCGCTAAACCATAGATAGTTAAACCATGGCTAGTTGAACCATAATTAGCTCACTCAGGTGTTTTAAAAGAACCACTTCACGCCGACTTCTGCTTTTAGCTCGTAGTCACCTTCTAGCGTAACGCCTGTTGGTAGAGTGACATCTGCAGATGCGTATTGCAGTTTCGTCATTAGCCACTGAGTTCGGTCTTCCTTAATAGGAGCGTTCATCATGACGTTGAAAGACGTCGATTCAAGTTCCACTGTATCGCCAGAAACGTTCATGTACTCAGGCCATGCTTGAACAAACGCGCCAGAATCACCCATTGGGATAGTAGCAAACAGGTTTAGCATGTAGCCGTCTGCCGTCTCACCAAACACTTCACCGATGGTGTAGTTTACGTTTGGAAACAGCATTGCACCGCCGGTGTAAGCAGGGTTAATCAAGCCAATAGCACCGACAGACATCAAGGTATTGTCATCCAAACCCAGTGCCGAGTTCTTGGTGTGGATGAAGTCCGCCATGAAGCCAACACGTGGCATCAATGAGCTATCAATTGCTGATACTTGGAAATATTGAGCTCGGCTACCAAGGTAGTCAACGCCCATTGAATCTTTGCCCGGCTTAGCATCTGAGTCTCCAAAGTTACCTTCTATAAAGCCACCGAACTGAGTCGTTTCAGTCCATGATCCGGTTAGCATTGAAGACAAACGGATATCAGCGTCAGAAGTAACAAAAAAAGCAGCTTGTGTATAAACACGAGTTAGATCTGATGGATCAATCACTTGGCTTTCTTCTTCATTCGCCAAAGCAGTACCAGACATTGCAGCTAACATTGAAGCGGTCAGTAATAGTTTTTTCATGTGTAAACCTTATTCTCATTGGAGCCATAGCCGCTTCCGTACTCACATGGCTCATGTTTAATAACTTGGTCAGAGAAATACTCCCTGCCTCCCTCAATTATCAGACGGTAAAAACAATCTTTAAATTTCATAACGAGGGGTAAAAACCATCAATAAAGCAACAACACACCTTTGCCGTCACTTTATTGAAGCTATGGGTTACTGTTGTTTCGTTTTCAGCTTTTCACGGAGTGTTTGGAAAATGGCATAGAAGCCCGGAGTCATCATCGAACCGACCACCAGCACCATCAACATGCCACCCAGTAGTGCCAATCCAGTGGTGTTCTGAGAGATAGCACCTGCACCATTGGCAAACACCAAAGGCAAGATGCCAAGGATGAATGACCATGACGTCATGTTTACGGCTCTAAAACGCATCTTGCCGCCTTGGATTGCTGCCTCTTCGATGCTTAAACCTTGAGTTTCACGCTTCAGCTTTGAGAACTCGACCATCAGAATCGCGTTCTTAGCTGCTAGGGAAATCAATAGAATCAAGCCAATTTGACCGTAGATAGACAAAGCCTGCCCACCCGCTAATAGCGCCGCGAAAGTACCCACAGCAGCGGTTGGAGCCACAATAATGATCGCAGCAGGCAGAGCCCATGATTCATACTGAGCTACAAGGAACAAGTAGATGAATACCAGAGCTAAAACCAGAGCGATTTGAGCCGTGTTCCCAGCCAATTTCTCTTGATAAGCCATGTTCGTCCACTCATAGGTGTAACCCTGAGTGAGAACTTCCTCGGCGATACGCTCCATTGCGTCAATCGCCTCACCAGATGAGTAACCTGGAGCTGGATTTAGCTGTAAACGTGCCGCAGGTAACATGTTGTAGCTTGTAACTAGGTCAGGTTCTAATGTCGGTTCAATCGTTGCGACAGCAGACAGCGGAACTTGTTCGCCAAGCGCCGACGGGACATGTATGCGTAGCACATCAGATAGATCATTTCGTTGTTCCCCTTTAGCTTGAACAAAAACTCGGTAGCTTCTTCCGTTTAGGGCAAAGTCATTAACATATGAAGACGCCAGATGTGTCGCCATCGCATCGTTAATTGCACTGAGTGGTACGCCTAACTGACGCGCTTTCTCGCGATCAATTTCGACGTTGTAATGTGGAACATTGGCACGATAAGTCGTCATCGCATTGGTGATTTCTGGCGCTTGATTGGCCGCTGCCATCATCGCGTAAGTCACTTGCGCGAGTTCTTGAGCAGTGCGGCCAGACGTGTCTTGCACCATAAACTCAAGTGCATCACCGATACCAATACCTGGAATAGGCGGTAGACCCATAGCGATGCTCATCGACTTATCAATGCCATACAATTGCATGTTGATACGCTGGGCAACCGCAGCTTGTGTATGGTCGCCATCCATTGCAAGACGCTCATCCCAGTCTTTCAAATTAACAAACATGGTCGCTGAGTTAGCGGCAACACCACCGGTCAGAGCATTAAAGCCAATCGCACCTGCGAAATCTTCAATTGCTGGGTCTTGGTTTAATACCGCTTCAGCTTGACGGATCAAGTCATGAGTACGCTCTTTCGATGCGTTATCAGGCAAGAACATTGCGAGCGCCAACACGCCTTTGTCTTCAGCTGGAACAAATGCCGTCGGTAGCTTGTCATTCATCGTCACCATCGCAGCAATAGCCACTGCGAACGAAACTAAAAGCACTGCTGATTTGCGCACCAATAAAGAGACTGCTTTGCCATACGCGTCTGTTACTTTGTCGAACATTGCATTGAATGCCACAAACCACTTAGCAGGGTTAGGGTTGCGCTTCATAACCATTGCACATAGTGCAGGTGACAAAGTGAGTGCATTGATAGCCGATAGCACCAAAGCGATACAGATGGTGATAGAGAACTGAGCAAACATCAGCCCCGTGATACCTGGCAGCAATGCCACAGGAATAAACACCGCAAGCATGACCAATGTTGACGCGACAATCGGGCCGGTGACTTCTTTCATCGCTCGATTGGTGACTTCTTTCATCGCTCGATTGGTGGCTTCTTTGGCATCAATGGTTTGGTTTTCATTGAGAATGCGTTCTACGTTCTCAACCACCAAAATGGCATTGTCCACCACGATACCAATCGCCAGAATCAAGCCAAATAAGGTGACGGTATTGATACTAAAGCCACCCAATTGCATGAAAGCAAAAGTACCAATCAAAGACACAGGAATCGCAATCACAGGTGCAAGTGTTGTTCTAACGTTACCTAAGAACAGGTAAGTCACTGCAATCACAAGCCCGACAGCAACAATTAAGGTTTCGACGATACTGCGAATAGACGCTTCAACCGATAAGGTGGTGTCATATGGGATCGCGTAAGTCATACCGGCAGGCATGATGCTTTCGATGTCTTCCAATACCGATTTAACCGCAGCACCTGTTTCCAAAGCATTGGCATCTGGGTTAGCCTGCATTGCGACTAGAGCAGCATCTCCGCCATTGTAGGTTGCGTAGGCATCATAGAATTGGCTGCCAATCTCAACGTTTGATACATCTTTCAGATAGATTTGATTGCCGTCTGCTAACGTTTTTACAATGATTTGTTCAAACTCTTCTGCACTCGACAGTCGACCTTGAGTGATCAAGTTAAACTGCAATGCGGCATTCTCACGACTTGGACCTTGGCCAATTCGCCCTGCTGGCACTACTGCATTTTGTTCTCGAATGGCGTTCTTCACATCAAACGTCGTCACACCCAATGACGCCATGCGGTCCATATCGAGCCACACGCGCATGCCATAGATCGCACCAATCAAATCACTGCTCGCCAAGCCAGAGATACGAGCGATACGCTCCATGAAGTTTGCTTCAACCCAGCTGTTAAGCTCTAGTTCTGACATCGATTGATCTTCAGAGTAGAAAGCAATCGCAAGCAAGTCATCCGGCGCGGCTTTACGAATACGCACACCACGAGCACGAACTTCAAACGGCAGCATATTTTCAGCAACGGCAACGCGGTTAGATACGTTAACCATCGCCATATCCGCATCAACGCTGTTATCAAAGGTAATGTTTAAGAAGTAACGGCCATCGTTGGTTGAACGCGACTGCATGTAAACCATGCCATCAACACCGTTCACTTCCTCTTCGATTGGATTACCAATCACCTCTTTTACGGTTTCAGCACTGGCACCCGGCATGAACGCGACGACACGAACTTGTGGAGGCGTCACGCTTGGGTACTCTGAAATCGGCATGGTTTTAATCGCAATCAAACCAATCAAGGTCAGGAAGATCGAGATAACAAACGCAAATTTCGGTCGGTCGATAAAAAATTTACTGATCATAATCTATTACTCCGCAACTGAAACAGGAGCACCAGGACGAATGCGTTGCAGTCCACCAACAATCACTGGTTCACCTGCGTCCAAGCCATTTGCGACGAAAACATCTTGTCCAATTCGGTCACCTACAACGACATCACGACGTACCGCGTTGCCTTCTTCGATGGTAAGTACATATTGAGCGAGCTGATCTTGATGGATCGCTTTATGAGGAATTTGCACGCCGCTTAACGGTTCTGCACTCGTTAGACCAACACGAACAAATTGATTCGGCAGCAGACCCGCTTCGCTGTTATCAAAAGAGGCAGAAATCGTCACCGTACCGCTCGCTGCATTCACTTTGTTATCAACAAAAGCGATGTTGCCTTGGTAATCCGTCAATTGGCCATCACGCTCAAGCAATACTGGTGTCGCTTGCTTACCTTGAAGCTGATATTGACTCAGTTCGCTTTCTTTAATCGAGAAAGTGGCATCGATCGGATCCATCTTAATAAGGTCAATCAATGGACCAAAGTTAGGGCCTACCATGTCACCGATAGAGAAGTTACTTTTCCCTAACTGACCTGAATACGGTGCTTTAACTTGGGTTTGGTCTAAGTTGTCTTGCTGAACTCTTACATTTGCTCGTGCAGATACCACTCGAGATCTCGCCATCTCTAGCTCAGCAATACTCAAATCGAGCTGCGACTGTGAAATACCGCCTGACTTCAACATCTGAGTGGTTCTTTCATGGTTTAGCTGAGTCAAGCTCAGTGCCGATTGCGCTTCAGATAAGGTTGCTTTTGCCGCATCAAATGCCGCTTGGTATGACGTTGGGTCAATTTCAAACAGTACAGCGCCCGCTTCGACAAAGGCACCGTCATCAAAGAGTTTATTTAACAAGAAACCACTGGTTCTTGGTGTCAGTTGAGCAGACTCGACCGCCTCCATTCTTCCTACATGGTATTGGATTGGCGAATGTGCCATTTCCTCGGCAAGCACCACAGTTACTGGTGTACTAGGCACTGGAGCTGCAGTTTGCTCCGTAGGTTGTGAATTACCACCACAGCCTGCAAGTAAGATACTTGCGGTTAATAACGTTATTGTTTTTTTCATCGTGTGTTCTCTACAAATACGTCGATACATTGAGTGACCGCATCCTTGATTCAATCTGAGGGTTTAATCTCAGGTGCCATCACATTTGATCTGTTTTCTATTCGGCGTTGACGCCATGATTTCGAGCGAGCGCTTTAACCCGCTTTTTCGACTAGCGTTTCAATCCAGCGTTAATCGCACTGATGTCTTCAGGTAAAAGCTCACCACCTAAGAACTTGAGCTGCAGTGACACCAAAATGAAATCAATTTGCGCTTCAGTCAGGTCTTGCTTCGCCGCATAAAGCTGACGAGTTCCGTTCAGCACATCGACAATCGTTCTGCTGCCAATTTCAAAACCTTGTTGAGTCGCAACAAGTGAGCGTTCAGCAGAATGAACAGAGTTGGCATAGGCTTGCTGAGCACTAATAAGGGCGTTGAGGTCTTTTTCTGCACCGCGGATTTGACGTGTCACGCTTCTCCAAGATTGCTCTTGAAGTTGAAGGGCTTGCTGGTATTGAACTTTGGCTTGTTGTACTTCGTTGCTGGTCGCCCCGCCTCGGTAGACAGGCAAGGTCATTGCAACGCCTGCAAACACGGTTGAGTTGTCGTCAATGCTATTAAACTGCTGTTTTGACTGACCCATCTCGGTTCTACGAATCTCGCTCGCAAACGTATAACGGTACTCAGCAACCAAACCTAACGACGGTTGATGCCCAGCTTGCGCTAATTCAATCTGCTGCTTGCTTAGCTCAACCAGCTGTTTCTGAATTTGCATCTCAGGGTTAAATTGCTGCGCTTTTTCCTGCCATGTCAGCGCATTTTCTGGCGTTGGGATATTGGCGTCGTAACGGTCAGTATTCAGTGGATAAACCGACGTAAACTCATTGCCAGACAACTCGTAAAGCGCGTCCAATGATTTCTCAACTTCGTTTTCAGCCACAATCACCGATGCAGAAACCAAATCGAACTGAGCGCGGGTATCAATCACGTCATTTTCCGGAATCATCCCCAATGAAAATTGACGTTCGGTTTGCTTAAGTTGCTCTTCGATCGCTTCTTGTGTCGCTTTGGTTTGCTTTAACGACTCTTGCGCTTTAAGGGCATTGAAATAACCCACCACGACTTGTAAAGCGAGGCTCTCTAGCGCGACTTGGTGTGAGACTTGGCTGAGCTCAACCTGTTGATTACTTAGCTCATTTGCCGCGTTCAGTTTCGCGTTATAAAGATTTTGTCCAATAGAAATAGACGCTTGCGCCGCGTTGGTATCTATCTCATTGAGTGTGGTGTAGCTGTTACGAAGCACACCATACGCAAGGTTTGCGTCAACCTGAGGTAAATACGCGGCACCTACTTTGTCTGCACCATAGGTCGCACTATCAATGGCTAGTGCCGCACTTTTTAACGCAGGGTTATTGTCGAGAGACTGCTGATACAGCTCGCTTAAGCTGACACTTTCAGCCAATGCTCCGTAGCTCGTTAATGCTCCGACCACCAGCACAGCTAACGCCGAGATCTTCATAGAAGATCTCGGCGTTCTGCGATTAACGGCAACCGAACTTGGAAGCATTGAAGTTTGTTTTTTCATGGAATGACCCACCAACACATCAAATGGATGAACGGACTTGCGCCCTTTTGAGTCAAGTTTTGCGATTTAGGGAGTTGAGCTGTAGCACCGTCGGAATCAAACTTGTTCTAAGTCATGATTTACTGGCAAATACCGAGGGTTTTGTGTCGGGTTCCACATAGAATTTGGATTTAATTAATTACTTA
>NZ_JBFRLX010000142.1:0-6762 GCF_041470165.1 Vibrio sp. 10N.286.46.A8 | reverse complement strand
GCTTCTGTGCTGATAACACCAGGAACGTACTTAATAAATTCCTGTACGCCCCATAAGCAACCGCCAGCTAAATAAATTTGTTCCATACTTACCTTTTACTTCTCTGTGTTTGTTGATGTTTGTTCGATGCGTGAATCAATACGATGATACCCGCACGTATAAAAAAGCGCCTATAAAGAATGAGCGCGCAAATAAAAACAAGCGTTTAGGCATTGTAAACCTGTGCGACTGAACAAACATAAGTTTAATATGATTTGTGATTATATAAGTCAGTATTGCTTTGTCATCAACTCGAATCTCAACATCAAGTGAGCGTTACTCTAAACATGTTTGATCAAATAAAAGACTTCATTAATCCGAGCAAGAACCCAGATCTTACTCAGGCCCATGAATACCAGCGTCAGCATCTGCCGACATTGTGGCTGTTGGGAAAAACGGGGGCGGGCAAGTCATCGTTTATTCAGGCGGTGACTGGCGACTCTTCTGTAGAAGTGGGCAATGGTTTTTCGCCTTGTACCATGACGGCGATGTCTTACGAATTCCCACAAGACAAACCCGTGATGCGCTTTCTCGATACCAGAGGACTAAGCGAAGCGAATTACGATGCGAAAGAGGATCTGGAAGAGATTGGTCAGGCAGGTAATGCGTTAGTCGTTGTAATGAAAGCCGACGAACCTGAACAATCCGCCGTGCTTGCCGCTCTGAAACAAATTAAAAAGCAAAAGAAGATTAAGCATTTACTGCTTGTTCATACTGCGGTTTTGTCTTCCAATGAAACAGACCGCGCAAGGCAAATTCAATTCAACACCAATCAAATAGAGAAGGTGTGGGGAAAGGAATTTGAATCGGTCGCAGTGGATTTCGAAACGGATGACGTGAGCAACAACAGTGGCGCAATCTACAATTATGAAGCCTTGATTGAACAGCTGACTAATATGCTTCCTGTTATCGGAATGATGGTGGTCGACAAAGAGCATTCAACTCAAGAAGAAGCCAACTTTGATCAAGTAGAAAACGAAGTGCTTTGGTATGCGGGAAGTGCTGCAGCGAGCGACCTGATTCCGGGTGTTGGTTTGGTGTCGGTACCTGCGATTCAAGCGAAAATGCTTCATAGCTTGGCGAATCAATATGGGGTCGAGTGGAACAAGAGAGTCTTCAGTGAGTTGATAGGCACTCTGGGAAGCAGCTTTGCGTTGCAATACGGAATGAAGCTGGGCACTCGACAGTTGATAAAGCTGATTCCAGTTTATGGTCAAACGGTAGGGGCGGTGGCTGCAGCGGCAATGAGTTTCGGCACCTCTTATGGTTTAGGTCGCGCGGCTTGTTTTTACTTCTATCATAAGAACAAAGGCGAAGAAGTGTCTGAACAAGAGATGCAGAAGATCTACAAAGAATCCCTGATAAAAGGAAAGGCGGCGTCGGGCTATGAAGAAAATTAGAAACCTATTTCGATTACTGGCGGTGCTATCGAGCGGCCGCTGGGGCATTGCTCTGATTTCGGCGATCTTCCCAAGCATTATCATGATGGGTTTTGGTGTCTTCTTGGCGATCAAATACGGTTACCTACTCGAAATGTCGATTGCCATTGCCGTGAGTACCTTGGTATTCACCGTTCCCTTGTTCATTTCTAGTCGTTCTTCAAGCCGCTCTTCACGCCGATCTTCAAGTACGGAGCCCTTCTCAAATAAAGAGAGCGACGGCCTTGGCGAAGATGCTTCTGAATCTGAATCACAACATAACAAAGCTGATATCAACGATGCATTGGTTAAGGCTTCGACTGATTGGTCTCAAAAAGAACTGTCGATCTGGAATGATTCAAAACACCATGTACGCCAACAATTAATGGTCGACATAGAGTGGGGCAACCTAGACCAAACCGGTTTAGAAGTACTTGAGTTTGTGGCGAAAAAGTTTGATAAGAAATCGCTCGATTTCTCGATTCCTGAAGGGCTAAAGCTGTTCGAAGAGGTAAGCCGACGCTACAAACTGGTAGTGCGAGAGCATATACCGGGCATTGAGTATCTCAAGGTTTCTTACATTAAGGCGGGCTACGAAGCCTATGATAAATATGGCGAGCTAGGGCAGAAGATCGTTAAGGCCGCTATTTGGGGGAATCACCTCAAAAACCTCTATTTGAACCCGCTAAAAGTTGTTTCTGATTTAGGGAGAGAGCAAGCGACATCTTCAATGACAAGAGGTGTGGTTGATGACATGCAATACGCCGCCAAACAAGCCTTATTAGATGAAGTTGCGGCGGTGGCGATTGATCTCTATAGCGGACGTTTCAGCATTGAAGATGAAGCACTTAAAGTGTCCGATGTTTCTGAACTCGACGAACAACGCTTTGCTCCTGAGTTAGAGCCTGTGCGAATCGTGCTGGTTGGGCAAACAAGTTCGGGTAAATCTTCACTTATCAACGCGCTTAAGCAAGAGTTGGTAGCTGAAGTGGATGTACTGCCATCAACCGACACTTCAACGGTTTACAACGCGTTTGTCGACGACAATGATGTTCGCGTTGTTGATCTTCAAGGGCTTGATGGCAATCCTAAAACCGAAGCCTTAATGCTGAAAGAGATGACCCAAGCCGATGTGGTGTTATGGGTGCTTAAAGCCAATCAATCTGCGCGTGATTTGGATAAGCAATTGAAAGATAGATTTGATGCTTTCTATGACGATCCTAAGAACATCTCACGCAAGAAGCCGATTGTGGTGTCGGTTGTGAATCAGGTAGACCGATTAAAGCCTGTAGACGATTGGCAACCACCGTATGACTTAGAGAATCCAATATCGACCAAAGCAAAGATCATTGCTCAAGCGCTCGAATACAATCATATATTGCTGCAAACCGATATCGTGTTACCGCTGGCGATTGCGCCAGAAAAGGTACAGTTTGGTTTAGATACTTTAAGGCAGACGTTGATCGAGCGTATCGCTGACGCAAATAACGTGCAGAGAAACCGCCAACGTTTAGAAGCCATGAAAAGAGGGACGTCGGTTAAAGGCCAACTGAATAAAGCGGTCAAGGCGGGTAAGAAGGTTGCCCCCAGTGCATTGAAAGCAGCGACCCCGAAACTGGCTGAAATGGCCATCAAACAAGTCGTGAAGAAAAAGTAAGTCATTCATTGCGAATACGGTTCTGGTGAGGCTTGATACTCATCAGAACTGAGTTTTTAGAGCGTGAGAGCTTATCTCTTTTTGTTAAGGCTGGGGCTTTAGTGCTTAGCTTTTCTAGATCGGCGAGTTTTAGAGCTTGGCTTTTTAGCTCAGTAGCTCTCTAGAAGATGGATTCCTAGAAGATAGCTTTTTAGAAAACAGCCATCTTCGCCCCTTATTAGATAAGTATTGAGTTTAAAAGAGATTCGATATTATTAAGTAACTCGCTGAACTAGTTTAATAGTATATAAATGACTGTGATTCACAGTTTATATAACATGCTATCGTATTTAATTATCATTCTAAATGTTGATCACATTTATACTTTTCTAAGCTGTATTTATAAAACAATTGCACTATATTTAAATTTCGGATCATCTTGATTTCAACGTAGGGATATATTGTGAACATGTATCTGAAATGGCAATCAACAACATGGCTAACCTTGTTAGCTTGGTATACCTTAGATCACCAGCTCTCGTTCCGCCTTTCTTCAGAGTAGTACCCTCTAGGCGTCACGCGCCAGCAAAGCAGCGTGCTTTGTTTAGCTATCAGCAGCTTTGATAACCTTTGAACGCATGAATATCGCACTTATTATTTCGTGCAGAATATTCGTTGTTTTGTCGTTCTTGCTAATTATCTCAGCCTCTGTTTAGGTTCGATTAATAACTAATTATTTAACTTGTTTATTTTCATTGTTAATTTCCGTCTATCTTTATGCGGAGCTATTAAATTAATGGTGAGGATTCGTGACATCTAAAGAAAATAGATTTCGACCTGATCGGAATGTATAGAAAGGTACTATTATGGAAAACTTCAAACATCTACCAGAACCGTTTCGTATTCGTGTTGTAGAACCAGTAAAAAGAACAACCTCTGCATATCGTGAGCAAGCCATTGTTGAAGCGGGCATGAACCCATTCTTACTGGATAGTGATGATGTGTTTATCGACTTACTGACAGACAGCGGTACAGGTTCTATCACCCAACGTATGCAAGCCGCGATGTTAATGGGGGATGAAGCGTACAGTGGTAGTCGCAGTTACTACGCATTGTCGAATGCGGTGAAAGATATCTTTGGCTATGAGTTGACTATTCCAACACACCAAGGGCGCGGCGCAGAGCAGATCTACATTCCTGTTCTTATCAAGAAGCGTGAAATGGAGAAAGGGCTCGATCGCAGCAAAATGGTCGCTTTGTCGAACTACTTCTTCGATACAACACAAGGTCACACCCAAGTGAATTGCTGTGTGGCGAAAAACGTTTATACCAAAGAAGCGTTCGATACCTCAGTGAATGCGGACTTCAAAGGCAACTTCGATGTGGTGAAGCTGGAAGAAGCGATTTTAGAAGCGGGCGCAGCCAATGTTCCTTATATTGTGAGCACTATTACTTGTAACTCTGCTGGTGGACAGCCAGTGTCTATCGCCAACCTAAAAGCCGTGTATCAAGTGGCTCAGAAGTACGACATCCCTGTGATCATGGATTCTGCACGCTACGCTGAAAATGCTTACTTCATTCAACAACGTGAAGTGGGTTATCAAGATTGGACAATCGAACAGATCACGCGTGAGTCTTACAAATACGCGGATGGCTTAGCCATGTCTGCCAAGAAAGATGCCATGGTACAAATGGGCGGCTTGTTGTGCTTTAAAGACGACTCTTTCATGGATGTGTACACAGAATGTCGAACCTTGTGTGTGGTGCAAGAAGGCTTCCCAACCTATGGTGGTTTAGAAGGTGGCGCGATGGAGCGTCTTGCGGTTGGCCTTTATGACGGCATGCGCCAAGACTGGTTAGAGTATCGTATTGGTCAGGTTCAGTACTTAGTCGATGGTTTAGAAGCGATGGGTATCGTGTGCCAACAAGCGGGTGGTCATGCTGCGTTTGTCGATGCGGGTAAACTGCTTCCTCATATTCCAGCAGGTCAGTTCCCAGCGCATGCTTTGGCGTGTGAACTCTATAAAGTCGCGGGAATCAGAGCGGTTGAGATTGGGTCTTTGCTGCAAGGTCGCGACCCAGCAACCGGTGAACAACACCCATGTCCTGCTGAGTTATTGCGCCTTACCATTCCTCGCGCGACCTACACACAAACGCACATGGACTTCATCATCGAAGCTTTCGAAAAAGTGAAAGAGAATGCTGGGAAAGTGAAAGGGCTCGACTTTACCTACGAGCCTCCGGTGTTAAGACACTTCACTGCGCGCTTGAAAGAGGTAGAGACCAGCGAGAAACAAACAGAAAAAAAGAACGAACAAACGCTCGAAGAAGCATTTTAAAATAAAAAAATAAGCGAATAGTCATCAGAACCCTAATCAAAGGCTCCCACAGGAGCCTTTTCTTTTTTGAATGGTAGGGGAGTTATGTCGTTAAACAGCTAAGCAGTTAAGCAGTTAACCCGGTAATCACTTAGGCCTTTAGATGCTGAACTACGCTTGTTTGTTTTTTAGGGTGGATTTCAACATTTGGAATAGCCACTGATTCAAAGGCGCATCTTTCTGTGAACGACGGCAGCTCATCACATAACCCACATCGATCGTCAGTTTTTCGGGTAAATCAATACTACGACAGCCTTCTGGTACGCTGCCATTGAGGGTGATACCAAAATAGTCGGATTTGAACACAACATCGTGAATCATCGCAGGGTGGTCGACTTCCACTCTTGGGTTGACGTGAAATCCGATATTTCTAAGGCGATCAAGGATCGGGTATTTATTGTCATTCCATCCCGGGGTTTTAAATAGAATGATTGGGTAGTTGGCGAGCGACTCAAAGTCTTTCGCTGGATGATCCTCTCTCACGAAGAACACCACTTTTCCTTTGCCGAATTCCATTTGAGAAATTGACTGTGGCAAGGTTTCATCAAAGTAATGAACCGCTATGGATTCTTCGCCGTCGATGAGCCTGTTCCTCACATTGCTTCCCCACCGAACGAATGAGTAGTGAGCATGCGGGGCTTCTTTACTCAGAGCAAAGTAGAGCTTCGAGCCAAAGCGCTCCCAGAACAGGGTATTTGCGTAGATTTTGATATCACCTTGGTAAGTTTCTGGCGAAAATACTTGGTGTTTAATGGCTTCAACGCTGCTCAAGATCTGCTCAAAATTTTCGATGTTGGTTTCAACAAAAGTCGTGGGTTCAAACCCGTGTTTGGTTTGAATGAACAGTGGATCGTCGAGCTGCAACTTTAACTTCGAGAGGTTCTTGCTGATCGCCCCAGAGGTTTTTCCTAGCGACTCCGCAACCAGTCCAACATTGCGAAGTTCATACATACGCTTGATGACGAGGATATTTTGAATGTCTAGATTGATGTCCACAGGCTCTCCAAATGAATCCTTTTATAGGCAGTAATTTCGGTGCGGTAGGCGTACAGAAATTATGTGACTCTAATATCATAGTGGTAGTACAAAACAGATAAGACAGAACAGCGTCAGAACTTCGCTAATCCCTTGATTTTCCATTTGGTAAATCTTGCTTTTCCTCGAATGGCTTTCACTCAAGCGCTAAAGTTACCTCAACAAAGAAACACTGATACCAAACGAACAAATAATTAAAAATAATATGAGGTGATGTATGAAAAAGTTAATCGCACTAGGCTTAATGGCTCTTTCA